>NZ_JBLZPK010000002.1:0-6286 GCF_049199905.1 Shinella sp. M27 | reverse complement strand
GGCCGGCGCCGGCGAGCCGGAAGCGGACGACGAGGTCGCGCAGCCGCACGGCCTCATTGGCGAGCGTGTTGGAGGCGGCGTTCGACTGTTCCACCATCGCCGCGTTCTGCTGCGTCGTCTGGTCCATGGAATTGACCGCGGTGTTCACCTCCGCGAGACCAACGGACTGCTCCTTTGCCGAGGTCGCGATCGATTCCATATGGGTGTTGATCTCGACGATGAAGCCGCTGATCGTCTTGAGGGCTGCGCCCGCATCCCGCACCAGCTTCACGCCGTTTTCGACTTCCGACGACGAGTTGTGAATGAGCCCCTTGATCTCCTTGGCCGCCTGCGCCGAGCGTTGCGCGAGTTCCCGCACCTCCTGGGCGACAACGGCGAAACCCTTGCCCGCTTCCCCTGCACGGGCCGCCTCGACGCCGGCATTCAGCGCGAGAAGGTTTGTCTGGAAAGCGATCTCGTCGATCACGCCGATGATATTGGAAATCTGCTGCGAGCTTTCCTCGATCTTGCGCATGGCCTCTTCCGCATGGGAAACGACCTGGGCGGACTCTGCGGCCGACCGGTTGGCCTGGCTGGCGACGCTTTTGGCTTCATCCGTGCGCTTGCTGGAATTGGCGACATTGACGGTGATTTCGTCGAGTGCCGCTGCCGTTTCCTCCAGCGAGGCGGCCTGCTGTTCGGTGCGCTTGGAAAGATCGTCCGTCCCGGCCGCGATTTCCCGCGTTCCGGTGTCGAGGTTCGAAATGGAGTCCGAGATTTCCGAAAGCGTCGTGCCGAGCTGGGCGACGGACTGGTTGAAATCGTGACGCAGCGCTTCGAAATCCGGTGCAAAGGTCTCGTTGATCTGGAAGGCGAGGTCGCCGGAGGCAAGGCGCTTCAAGCCGGCGGCAAGGCCTGATGTTGCGATGCGCAGGCGTTCGGCGGCGTCGGCTTCCGCCTTCTCCTGCAGCATGATGCGCTCGGCTTCGGCGCGTTTGCGGTTTTCCGCCGCTTCCTGTTCCAGCCGCCGGTTGGCGATGGCGCCCTGGCGGAAGACTTCCAGTGCCTTGCCCATGTCGCCGATTTCGTCATTGTTCTTCGCAAGGCCGATCTCGGTGTCGAGCTGGCCCTCCGCCACGTCGCCCATCGAGCGGCGCAGCTTGTCCATACCGCCGATGATGCGCTTGAACGTGACGAAGCCGACGATGGCAAGCATCAGAGCGAGCATCGACATGGCGGCGATGGTGAGCATCCAGAAGAATGCCGCGCGCGCATTCGCTTCATCGACGGCGCCCTGGGTGCGTTCCTCGAGCTTTACGAAGAAGGCGTCGACCGGCTTCATGATCCCGGCCTTGAATGTGTGATAGTCGGGCGAATTGAGCATCGTCGCCGCCTTTTCCCTGGCCTCCGGCCCGAGCGTGGCGGCATTGTCGACGAGGGTCATCGCCTCCGTCTCGATCTTGACCAGCGCGTCGGAGCGCTTGCCGGCCTCGTCCAGAAGCGCGAATTCCTCGTCCGTGAAGCCGGCTTCCTTCATGAGATCGTGCATGGAGATGGCGGCACCGTCCGGACGGGGCTTGGCCTCGCCTCCGGCAACGAAGTCCCAATAGATGCGGTGATAATCCTGCGGCCGCGGCCGCGTGCCGTTCCGGATCTCGATCACGGCGTTGTACTGTTCCTTGAACGACGGATCGCCCGTTTGTGCATAGGTGCGCACCAGGCGGGTGAGATCGTCGGACGACTGTCGGAAGTTGTCAGCGAGGAGATACGACTTGTATTTCTGATCGTAGGCATTCGTGACGTCGCCCGCCGCACCGGCATAGCTCCAGAGGCTGCCGACGAGGCCAGCAATGGTTATCCCCGTGACCGAAGCCAGGACGATGAATTGGCTCTTGATTCTCATGATGGATATGTCCTGCCGTGGGCATACGCTTTTCTGGCGCGCGGAACTCATTTCGGCGTCAAGAAGCCATGCCGCACCTAAGTGCGATATCCGGCGCCATAGCCGGAGAGGTTGTAGGCTTAGTATAAAATGCTTATTGAATCGCTAAAATATCGGTTTTCCTTGATCGCTCTCATGTTGATCTCATGGCGAATCTCATCATTGATTTCTTGTCTTCAACTTATTTTTGCGTTAACTCAACTTCTGGTGTCAATATTGCTATGTTTTTAAGTATTGTTGAGTGTTCAGTGAATCATTTTTGAAGTTTAATCTATTTTTTTCTTGCTAAGATGAAAATTCCGGCTGTCTGCAAGGTGTATGCAATTCTGTGGTGGGGGTTTAAGTAAATCTGCAAAATTCGCGATCTCTAACGTGCAGGAATGGTTCGGATTCTCTTGGGAATCTTGAATTTATCCCGCCTGAGGCGGATTTGGCCGGCGAGGTGGGAAGCGCATGCGCCCTGTTATTCAGAACATGCGCATCTTTGGAGGTGGCGGTATGTTGAAAATCGGAAAATGGCTCCACACCGAGGCGCTCACTACCGCAAATTTCGAATGCTGATGCGCTTTGTTTTCAAGTGCTGCCCCCAAAGCGTCCCGGCGCCATAAACGGACATAATTTCGTACCGGGCCGGTCATAGAGCGGCGATGCGCTCTCCTGACGGTGTCTCTCCGACACGGGGACGCGCCTGGGAAAATGCATCATGCGCTTCGGATTTATCGTCGTCTTGCTCACACTCGTCTCTCCGGCCGTGGCCAAGCCGCTGCACGAGCCGCGGTTGACCATCGCCAAGGGCGGGCCGGAGCATCCGCAGGTCGCCCTGACCTTCGATGCGTGCAGTGGCGGCATCGACAGGCGGATATTGGACACTCTCATCGATAACCGGATTCCCGCAACGCTGTTCGTGACCCGTCGCTGGCTTGCCCGCAACGGCCCGACCGTCAGGGTGCTGGCCGACCATCCCGAGCTTTTCGAGATCGAGGATCATGGTGCCGAGCATGTGCCGGCGGTGCTGGGCAGCAAGGCGGTCTATGGCATCAAGCCGGCTGGAACGCTCGCTGCGGTCGAGGCGGAGGTCGAGGGCGGGGCCGGCGCGATCGCCACGGATCTCGGCGTGCGGGCCGGCTGGTTTCGCGGCGCGACGGCGCTCTACAGCCCTGATGCGCTGGCGCTGATCAAGTCGCTGGGCTTCCGCATTGCCGGCTATTCCGTCAGCGGCGACGAAGGCGCCACGGCGTCCGCCACCAAGGCGGCGAGGACGATAGGCCACGCCCGCGACGGTGACGTCATCATCGCGCATATCAACCAGCCGAACCGCATGTCCGGGGAGGGCGTCGCGAAGGGCATTCTCGAGCTCAAAGCCAGGGGCTTTGCCTTCCGGCTTCTCAAGGAGGTCGAGACGGCTGAGGACGACAACAGCTAGCGCTCGGAACGGCGTGCCGCCATCCTCGCACGGGCGAATAAACCGCTTTCGTCACCCGTATTGCGAGAGCGCGCACCGGATGAACGACCGTCTTTCAACCCAATGAAGAGTCTTTGTCCGGCAGCGTTTTGAAAACTGCTTGAGGAAGAAAGCGGCGTTGGTGAGGATTTTTTCGCCGAGACTGTTTTGGCTCACCGCGAAATCCGGCGTGGCGCTGTTCGTCGGCCTTCTCCTTTCCGGCAGCTTCTCCCACGCCTGTGAGACGGATGCGCAGCCGATCTTCAGCTGTGAGGCGGATGAAGGGCGCAAGTTCATCGAATTGTGCGCTTCTGGCGAACCGGGCGGCGCCCCGTCTACGCTTCAATACCGCTTCGGTTCCCAGACGCCGGAAGGGCATGATGATAAGGTGGAGCTGGCGTTTCCCGAAAAGCCGGCCGGCTCGCTCGACCGGTTCTTCGGTGCTGTTTATACTCACCGGGATGTCTATACGCAATCCGTCCGGTTCAAATCCGCGGGCTTCAGCTATACGGTCTTCACGGAAAACTGGCCGGATGCGGATTCTGCCGAGGGGACTGCCGGTTCCGCCGGCGTGACGGTGCGCAACCTGCGCACAGGCAAATCGCGCACGGTGGATTGCAGTGAACGGCCGCGTTTCTACATTTTCGAGCTGCAGGGCGTTCTCGCGTGTGATCCCGAAACCCCGGTAGGGAAAGCCTGCATCCAATAGGCCGGCGCATGCGGGCCGCATGGAGATATGCGCAAGCGGGAGCACTCACGGACCGATAAATTTCGACGATGCTAGCGACAATGCCGCCAATGTGAGCTATGCGGGGCGGCTGCTTCGGGCGCCTCCGCACAGCAGATTTCCTTGAATTGCACCGAAAGAGAACAGCAGACTGCCAATGCTGCGACGATTGTATAAGTGGGTTCTATCCCTTTCCGCCCGCCCGACGGCGCAGATCTGGCTTGCTGTGATCGCCTTCGTCGAAAGCTCGATTTTTCTCGTGCCGGCCGATGTGCTGCTGTTGCCGATGGTGCTGACGCAGCCGAAGAAGGCCTATCGATATGCGGCCATCGCTACGGTTGCCTCGGTGCTGGGCGGCATCGCGGGCTGGGCGCTCGGCTATTTCGCCTATGAGGCCGTTGCGAAGCCGATCCTGTCCTTCTACGGCAAGCTTGCAGAATTCGAGCATCTGAAGGCGTCGATCGACGACCGCTGGATCCTGCTGATGATGATCACCTCGGGGATCGCGCATCTGCCGCCGATCAAGGTCGTGACGATCCTGTCGGGTGCGGTGCACATGGCGCTCCCCGTCTTCATCCTGTGTGCCGCGGTGACCCGCGGCGCGCGCTTCTTCCTCTTCGCCTATCTGGTGCGCCGCTACGGCGAGACCGTCGCGCTTTTCATCGAGCAGCGGCTGAACCAGATCGTGCTGATCGTTGCAGCGCTGGCGGCCGCCGCCATTCTCCTGTCGGGCCGGTTCGTGACGGTTTGACCACGCCGGTCAGAGCGTGCCGCCGATGCTGGCAAAGGCAGCCTGGCCCTCGGCGCAGGCGATGACGATGTGGCCGTAGGGCGCGCGCCATTCGCTGTGGACACGGGTGTTGTCGTCCAGATCGAGGCTTGCGGTGCTCTGCATGCCGTCCTGCTCGAACGCGACCGGCTGGCCATTCACCGTCAGCCACGAGAGCGGCGTTGGGCTTTGCACCTGTATCGACAGCCGTTGGCGACCATGGCCGATGGGTGCCAGCGACACTGACAGATGAAGCTCGGCGGTATCGACCAAGTCCGTTGCGGAAGCGCCTGACAGGTCTTGAAGTTCCGGCGTGCGCATCGGCGCTTCGCGATAGCCGCCGGTCTTTTCGAAGGCGCAGGCATAGGCGAGAAGGGCCGTATCGTCCCAGGCCCGGCCGGCGAAGGTGAGGCCGGCCGGCATGCCGATATCAGCCAGCATGCCCATCGGCACGGTCACCGTGGGAATTCCGAGATGGCGGATCGCCAGATTGCCGTTCGCCACCCAGGTGCCGTTCTGCCAGGCGAGATCGGCCGAGGCAGGGTTCACATCGGCATCGGCCGGGCCGATATCGGCGACGGCCGGGAAGATGACCGCATCCAGCCCGAGCTTGTTCATCCAGTCTTCGAGATCGATGCGGCGCGTTTCCTCTAGGCCGCGAAACCCTTCGGCAAGGCCCGGAATGTCCTCGAACGAGGCAGCGGCATGGTCGCGCCGATGGGCGGGATAGTCGGCAATATGATCGTCGAAGCCGTGATAGCGATCCGGCAGGCTACCTTTCGGCGCGGGAAAGATGCGGATGCCATCGACATCGGCGAGCCGCGACAGGCTGGGATCGGCATTGGCCGCCAGAAAATCGTCCCATGACCAGGCGGAGAGATCGACGATCTCGCGCTGGAGATAATCGGCGCTGACGAGACCGCGGGTCGCGATGGTCGGCGCACCCGGCCGATCGCCCTCGTAATTGCTGACGACGGGGAAATCGGTGACCACGACCTCGGCCCCCGCCGCTTCCAGTGCGGCGCGCGCCGCCTCACAGAGCGCAAGCATCGAGGCGCGGGTTTTGATGCGCTGGCCCGTCGCGCCGCCGATGCCGACCGTTTCGCCGGTTCCGGCCTCCGGGTCGGCATTGATATACATGGCAGGCAGGCCGAAGCGTTTGCCTGCAAGGCTCGCCGTCGCGGCGATGTCCACATAGGACGGCGGCCGGATCTCGGATGCCTTGGGGATATCGACCCACGTCTGGCGGCGCCAGAGATCGCCGCGCGTCTCGGGATCGTCGGCGACGATGATGTCGAGCAGTTCCAGCATGTCCGCCATCGAGCGGCTGTGCGGCACCACGACATCCATGGTCGGCACGAGCGGCCAGTTGCCGCGCACGGATATGATGCCCCGACTGGGTGTATACGCGCAGAGTCCGTTGTTGGC
>NZ_JBLZPK010000019.1:72356-76986 GCF_049199905.1 Shinella sp. M27 | reverse complement strand
GGGCAAAAAGATCGGCCCGCAGATCTCGGCCGCCCTTCTCGAACGCGGCGTCATCGGCCGCGCCATGCCGCAGGGTGATATCCTCGGCTTCGCCCCGCCGCTATGCCTCACCCGCGAGGAGGCCGATATCGTCGTCAAGGCAACAGCCGGCGCCGTGAAAGCCATTCTCGGCTAAGCCTGCTTGAAAAGAGCGGGGCAGCCGCTACGCTGCCCCGTCGCAACGCGCATCGTTGTAAGGCTGCCAATGACATCTGCACATGACCGGATCATCGCCGCCGTTGATCGGCTTTTTGACGAACAGGTCGAATTCCTTGAGACGCTGATAGGCTTCCAATCGCTTCGCACAGAGGAAGCCGCAGCACAGGACTTCATCGCGAAAGCGCTGACGGATCGTGGCTTCACAGTCAGCCGTTTCCGAACCGATTCTTCCAAGATAGGCGAGCACCCTGCCTTTTCGCCGACAACGGTGAATTACGACAACAGCTGGAACCTCGTGGGTCTTAAAACCTCCACCGGCAATGGAGGCCGATCGCTCGCCTTCAATTCCCATGTCGACGTCGTGCCCGCGGGAAGCAAGGACCGTTGGGCATCACCCCCCTTCGAGCCACGCCGGGATGGCGACTGGCTCTATGGGCGCGGCGCAGGCGACATGAAGGCGGGCCTCGCGGCCTCGATTTTCGCTCTCGATGCCATCACGTCTGCGGGCCTTTCGCTCAGCGGCGAAGTTCAGGTGCAGTCCGTGGTCGAAGAGGAGATTACCGGTAACGGCGCGGCGACCGCCTTTGCTCTCGGCTTTACCGCTGATGCTGTCCTCAGCCCCGAGCCAACCGACGAACAGCTCGTGCGCGCCAATGCCGGCGTCATCAAGTTCCGCCTGGAGACCAGGGGGCGTCCCGCGCACCCGCGTGAACCGGAATCCGGCCAGAGCGCCATCGATCTGATGATCCGCCTGATCGGTCACTTGCGCGTGCTCGAACGCCAATGGATCGCCGACCGGGCCGGTAAACGCTGGTTCCAGGATCTCGTCAATCCGGTCGCATTGACGATCGGCACCATTTCAGGCGGCGACTGGATCGCTTCGATCCCGAGCGACTGTGTCGCGGAAGGGCGGATCGGGTTCTATCCCGGAGAAGACCCGAAGGTCCGGGCGCGTGAAGTCGAAGCGTTTATCGATCTTATTCAATCCGAAGATCCCGCCTTCGCCGGCGAACGGCTGGTCACACTCAGCTGGGTCGGTGTCATGCATGCCGGCTATGAACTGCCTGAAGGCACGGACGCCGAGAAGACACTGCGCAGCGCTCATGCCGCAACGCATTCCGGCACGGATCTCGATGCCTACGTGATGGCCTGCTATCTCGACGCCGCCGTGTTTTCCGTACACGGCAACATCCCCTCACTCGTCTACGGCCCCATCACGGAAAACATCCACGGCATCGACGAACGCGTCAACCTGTCCTCGCTGCGGCGTGTCACGAAGACGCTGGCCCTCTTTGCGGCGGATTGGTGCGGCATTCAGGAGAATGAGCAGTCTGCCCCACCTGCCAAGCCCTAGATTCGTTGGCAGAAGGCCGCAATCACCTGCTACTCAGCAGCAACGATATGAAGCTTACGGCCGACGTCGCTTTTTTCGGCGCCACCCATCAGGTGGATCAGACAGCTCGTGCGCAGAAGCGAGGCGAAATTCGATACAGCGCCGTTGATCTCGAGTGCCTCGTCGTAGAGCGTTGAGAGAAAGCGCGACGTCGACATGCCTTGACCGGCCGCGATTTCGTCGATCAACACCCAGAAAGCCGCTTCAAGCTGAATGCTCGTCGAATGCCCGCCAATCCGCACCGAACGGTTGACGGGGCGGTAGCGTTGCGGGTCCTGGCCCGCAAAAACCTCACACATGGCATATCCTCCAGTCTTGTTTTTATGGGGTGATTATGCGGCGCGGCCTGCGCCTGGTCAAATCATCCTTCCACGCCGGAAAACACAAAAAATCCTTCTTCTGAAACTCCAGAAATGAAAATCAGCGTGCGGTAACAGGCTGCTACCCGCAACGGCGAATCCGGGCGCAAACTTCCTGCAACACTTCGAACTGCAAGCAGGAAAGACAGTATGGCGAAATCCATTCACTCGATGATCCGCGTTCTGGACGAGGACCAATCCGTCGCCTTCTACAAGGATGCCTTCGGGCTTGCCGTGGTCGATCGGCTCGACTTCGAGACCTTCACACTCGTCTACATGAGCAACGCTGAAAGCGAATTCGAGCTTGAGCTGACGATCAACAAGGGGCGCACATCTCCTTATGATCTTGGCGACGGCTACGGCCATTTCGCCGTATCCGTCTCCGACCTCGATAGCGAACATGCCCGCATTTCCGCACTCGGCTTCACCATCGGCAAGATCGTGGAATTCAACCGCGATGGCAGCCTTCTCGCCCGCTTCTTCTTCGTGACCGATCCCGATGGCTACAAGATCGAGGTCCTGCAACGGCACGGCCGGTTCAAATGAACGAACGGGCGGCCTGAAGAGAGCCGCCGGTTTCAAACGCAATGGGAGGATTGCAACATGACCACCATCTACGAGCAACGTCCCGGTCTTTCCCGGCGCGAGCTTTTGAAGCGCGGGACGATCGGCGCCGCGCTCATCATTACGGGAAATGCTGTGATCAGCCCGGACAGGGCGTGGGGCATGGAGACGGCGACGCTTAAGCCCGACACTATGGCGACCCTGATCAAGCTAGCTCGCGATATCTATCCGCACGATTCCATCGCCGACCGTTTCTACGCTATCGCCGTGAAAGGGCACGACACCAAGGCCGGCACGGACGCCCAACACAGGGACTTGATCGAGACTGGCATCGCCGATCTCGACAAGCGGGCCGGTGAAGGCGGCTACCGTGGCCTCGGATGGGAGGAGGATCGCGTCAAGATCCTGCGTGAGATCGAGACAACGCCATTTTTCCAGGCGGTGCGCGGCGATCTTGTCGTCTCTTTCTATAACCAGAAGGAGCTCTGGCCACACTTCGGCTACGAGGGCGAATCCTATTCGAAAGGCGGCTATATCGCCCGCGGTTTCGACGACATCGAATGGCTTTGACGACGATTTGACGGCCGGCGCTGGAGGAGGCGCCGCTGCAAGGCGCATAGCGCCGATCGTCCATGTTTCAGGAGGAAACCATGACAGCTCCTTATGATCTCAACGACGACAGTGTGGTCGTCATCATCGGCTCGGGTGCCGGCGGCGGCACGCTCGGCAACGAGCTGGCGCAGAAAGGCATCGACGTCGTCGTGCTCGAGGCCGGTGCGCGTATCGAACACGAGGATTTCATCAACGACGAATGGGACAGCTTCGCCCAGCTCGCCTGGCTCGACCACCGCACGACCGGCGGCGGCTGGCGTGTCTCGAAGGACTTTCCCAACCTTCCGGCTTGGATCGTCAAGGCAGTGGGCGGTACGACGACGCACTGGGCCGGTGCGTCCCTGCGCTTCCAGGAACACGAGTTCAAGACGTTGACGCACTACGGCAAGGTCGATGGCGCCAACCTGCTGGATTGGCCGCTAACCCTGGCGGAACTCGAGCCATACTACGCCAAGGCTGAAGACAAGATGGGCGTGACCCGCACCAACGGGATTGAAGGGCTGCCAGGCAATAACAATTTCAAGGTGTTAAAAGCCGGCGCCGACAAGCTCGGCTACACAGAATGTCATACCGGCCGCATGGCCATCAACTCGGCCGACCGCGATGACCGCATGAGCTGTCAGCAGACGGGTTTCTGTTTCCAGGGATGCAAATGGGGCGCGAAATGGTCGACGCTCTATACGGAAATCCCCAAGGGTGAGGCCACCGGCAAGCTGGAGGTGCGGCCGAACGCGCATGTCGTCAAGATCGAGCATGACGACAGCGGCAAGGTGACGGCTGTCGTCTATGCGGACAAGGACGGCAAGCTACAAAGCCAGAAGGCCCGCATCGTGTGCGTCGCCGGCAATTCCATCGAGAGCCCCCGCCTCCTGCTCAATTCGGCCTCGAATAAATTTCCCGATGGTCTCGCCAATTCCTCCGGCCAGGTCGGCAAGAACTACATGCGCCACACGACCGGTTCCGTTTACGCTGTGTTCGAGAAGCCGGTCCATTTCTATCGCGGCACGACCATGGCCGGGATCATCAGGGACGAGGCGAAACACGACCCGGCGCGCGGCTTCGTCGGGGGATATGAGCTGGAAACGCTGGCGCTCGGCGTGCCCTTCATGGCCGCCTTCCTTGATCCGGGTGGCTGGGGTCGATCCTTCGCCTCCGCCATGGACAGCTACGCCAATATGGCGGGCCTCTGGATCGTCGGCGAGGACATGCCGCAGGAGCAGAATGCCGTGAAGCTGCATGGCGATTTGAAGGACAAGCACGGCATGCCGATCCCTGATGTCTGGTTCACGGATCATGCGAACGATGTCGCGATGCGCAACCATGCCTACAAGCAGGGCGAAGCGCTTTATGCAGCCGTCGGCGCGACGCGTAGCTTCCCCACGCCGCCCTACCCCTCGACGCACAATCTCGGCACCAACCGCATGAGCGAGAAGGCGCAGGACGGTGTCGTCAACAAATGGGGCCAGACACACGACATCCAAAACCTCTTCGTGTCGGACGGCAG
>NZ_JBLZPK010000019.1:0-72169 GCF_049199905.1 Shinella sp. M27 | reverse complement strand
GGTCGCGCGCGGCAGGCAAGCCGCGCCACCTCTGGCCGGCTTCAGCCGGCCACCTTTTACGGAGACGAGAATGAAATTTGCCGCGGCCATTGTTTTTCTGGCCCTTCCTACCGCTGTTCACGCTGCCGATGGCAACTCCGACGCTGGCGCCATGGTCTTCAAGAAGTGTGCAGCCTGTCACAACGTCGATGAGCCGATAAACAAGGTCGGTCCGCATCTGGTCGGCATTATCGATCGTCATGCGGCATCCGTTGCCGACTACAACAACTACTCGGATGACTTGAAGCAGGAGGCCAGCAGCGGACTGAAATGGGATGAAGCAACGCTTGCGACATTTCTGGCCGGCCCCAAAAAGAGGGTCCCCAAAACCCGCATGGCCTTTTCAGGCCTCAAGTCCTCGCAGGACATTGCGGATGTGATCGCCTACGCCGCTACTGCGCTGATCTGGTAGCGTTGCGCCATCGCCAGCCGTGCACAGACCAAAGGTCAACCAACCGTCATGCGCCGAAGCACGTTCGTCTTCCAGTAGAACTGGTGGGCGAGCGCACCGAGGACATGGGCCGCGACCACAACCCACAGAATAGCCTTGAGGACATCGGCATGGAGGTCGCCGGCTCCCTCATATCCGAGATAGTAGGCCGCCATGCCGGTAACTGGCATCGCGACAAGAAGAAGGTAGAGGGTTCCCTCGGCAATCTTCGCTGCGAGCCTCAGGAGCGCCGGCTCCTGCGGCGGGGCTTCCGGAACGCCGTGGACGAGCCGAAGGAGAAGACGGAGCGCGACAAGAACCAGGATCGCGATACCGGCATAGGCATGGATGTTGGCGCTTGCTACCTGGTCAGCGGTCGCTGCGCCGGTTTGCTTGATACTGCGGTTCCACGCATTCATTCCATCGGGAAACAGTAGATTGAAGAAGACGAGCGCTGCCGTCAGCCAATGCAGCACCCGTTGCGGGAGGGAAAACGAAGAGGGAGCGGTCGTTGCCAAGGGATTGTGCCTTCTATCAAACGCCATGCGCGACGGCCACTGCGTCGTGGCCGTCGTAAGATCGGCGTCGTTATTTCGTAACCGTCAGCATGGCATGCATGCCGGCCTCGTAGTGCCCCTTGATATTGCAGAGCAAAAGATAGGCGCCGGGCACAAGCTTCGCCTTCAATTGGCCATCGGCGCCGGGCTTCAGCTCGGAGACCTCGCCGAGGCTCTTCAACTGCTTTTCATCGATCCGGTGTTTGGCGGCGACCACATCGATTTTCTGGTCGGCCGACTTCAGCTTGACCAGAACCATCTCATGCTCTTCCGTCATGGCATCGTTGTGAACGAGAAACGTCGTTTCGCCTGCCTTTATCGAGGATTGATCGAGCGTCAGTGTCATCGGCCCACCACCTTCACCGCCTTCCACCACCTTGACGGTGGTCGCGGCAGATGCGGACGATGCGAGTGCGATGAGGGCAAATGCGGTGATCGTTTTCCGAAAGAGCTGCATGTCCACTTCCCTTTTGCTGGAGTTTCACAGCGGGGGTAGGCCCGGGTACTGACAGTCAGCTGAACGAAGGCGTGTGCTTCGATGAAAACATTCGCCGTTCGCGAGTTGCGCGACCAAGCCTTGGCTTGCATGTCAGGACAAACAAACACGAAGTACATTTGGTCCGTGACGTTTCTTCACGCACGAGGTCAGGCTCGATCGTAGGTGAAGGATGTCAGCAAAGTCGTCACGAAATTGCTCGCCCTTTCCTTGACAAGCACCTCGGTCCATTCGTCGCTTTCTCGAAGTCTCAGATCGGTATAGATGCTGTCGACGGCGGCTTCTTCGATGCGTTTGATATGTGCCTTGAAATTTGCCTCGCCGCCAGCGTGGTACATGTCACGAATGACCATGCGCAGGATTTCCTGGATTGCGATTTGCCACGCCGTGTTGATCGCCTGGAGCTCGGTCGCATTCGGTGCCATTGAGGGCTCCTTTCTTTGAAGTGGAGCCCCCATAAGGGCGTCATGGATTAGGTCGGTACAGGCAAGGCCTAGGCTTGCCTTGCCTTGCGGTTGGCGTAGCGTCTGTCGCGTTCGGCCTTTCGCAGCGCCTCATCGTCGACCACCCTCGCTATGCGGGCTTTTTCGGCGCGCTCCCGCGCTTCGGTTTCAGCGGCCACCGCGGCCTCAGCGGCTGCCTGCCGCTCCGCCGCCTCGGTCTCGATACGCGTCTGCTCCTCAAGCTTAACGCGCTCGCGTTCAACACGTCGTTCTTCACGAGCGTTGGAAATGGCTGTGCGTTCCGCCTGTCTTGCGATCCTGACAGGTTCTGCCGCGGTCTTTGCCGCACGGTAAGCATTGAGCAGAGCGGCTTTGGCCTCAGCGGATGAGGAGCGGCGGTCGGCGACTTCGTTGTTTCTGGCGTTCTTCATTCTTATCCCGATAGTGAGTGGCGTAGCGATCAGCACGACTTGGCGCGTTTGGCGATGAGATTGGATGTCGCCGACATGCGGTCGGCCAACTCCTTGGCAAGGCGCGCCTCTCGCAGCCTGAGGGTCTTGGCATCCCGCGCCTGAGCAACGGAATCCAGCTCTTCCACCGCGTTGTTCTTGGCAAAGAACTGCGTCTGCTCGTTGCTGAAGGCGATCTCCGCCTGCTGGCGGGATTTGCTGTGTGCTTCTGTCATGGAACCTCAATGAATTCGGTTAGCAACCGAAACGAAAAAGGCCAGGCAAAACGCCTGGCCTCGATGAAATAGCTTCCAGCAGTGCCAGTACATCCGTGGTCAAAGGGAAGCGAATCTCAATTTATGCCGACTGCAGATTGGTCGCCGACATCTTGCCCGACTTGTTGTCGCGCTCGAGTTCGAAGCCGATCTTCTGGCCTTCGACGAGTTCGCGCATTCCGGCGCGTTCGACGGCCGAGATGTGAACGAACGCGTCAGCGCCGCCGTTGTCGGGCTGGATGAAGCCGAAGCCTTTGGTGGAATTAAACCATTTTACTGTGCCAGTGGTCATAATGAACCCTTTCAAAGCATAGAGTGAGGGGCCGCGGAAGCAATGCTTTGCGGACGGTGATACGACTATTTTTGAGAGAGAAGGTTCGAATAGAGCGCGGTGCCAATCGCGCGGTAGACAAAGCTCGGCAAGCAAAAGATCGATGACGCATCTATAGGGCACTGAGATCGTCGCGTCAACGGTTAGTTTTTGCCGGGTGCTGTTTCACCCATAGATTGCATCCGTCTGACGGCATGTAAGATTTGAAAAGAACGCGGGTGGGCGTGAGGAGATGTCATTCCGTCGCACTATCCCGCAGAGAGCCCAGGATGACCTTGAAGGCCGGGGCGTTTTGCCGGCGGCTGGGATAATAGAGGTAATAGCCGGCAAACGGTGGAGACCACTGATCGAGGACGATCTGCAAGCGGCCGGCGGCAATGTGGGTCGCGACGGTGTCCTCCGGCACATAAGCGATACCGTAACCCGCAAGCGCGGCGTCGACCATTGGCAGCGTGGAATTGAAGGTGAGCTGGCCGTCGACGCGCATGCGGATGTCCCGTCCGTCCTGCTGGAATTCCCAGGCATAGAGGCCGCCGGCCGTGGTCAGGCGCAAACAGATGCAGTTGTGGCTCACCAGATCCTGTGGCGTTTTAGGAATTCCGCGAGCCGTGAAGTATTCTGGTGCGCCGATTGCCACCAGCCGCCAGTCCGGGCCGATGCGCACCGCGATCATGTCCTTCTCGACCGTTTCCCCTAGCCGGACGCCGGCATCGAAGCCATCATCCACAATGTTGCGGAAGCCGTTGTCCCGGCTGAACTCAAGCTTGATGTCGGGATAGTCGGCAAGAACCGGGCGCAGCTTCGGCCAGACGAGATAGTCGAGCGCGTGATCGGACAGGGTGATGCGCATTGTGCCTGACGGCTTGTCGCGATAGGCGGTCAGCGCCGCGATGTCGGTTTCAATCTCAGCGATGCGGGGGCCAAGCGACTGGCGCAGGCGCTCGCCTGCCTCCGTCGCGGAGACGCTGCGTGTCGTGCGCGCCAGGAGCCTGAGCCCCATCCGCGTTTCCAGCCGCTTGATCGTATGGCTCAAGGTCGATTGGGTGACACCGATCTTGGCGGCCGCCTTCGTGAAGCTGCGCTCCTCGGCGACGACCAGAAACCAAAGCAGATCGTTGAAGTTTTCGCGCATGGTCCATGCCTTCGTCGAAGCGTGTGCGATTATTCATGGGTTGTGTCGATAAGTTCAAGCGAAATTATACGGCTAATCACGGCAATCCATCGCTGCTATCCAGCATTCCACGAGCTGCCGGGCCAGCCGGTCGGCCACCTTTTCACGGGGCGACGATGGATAGCACCTGCGATCACGGCTTGGCGAAGCCGCAAGCGGCCTGGGGCGCGGTGTTTTCGATGGCGCTCTGCGTCGCCGTCCTCATCGCGTCAGAGTTCATGCCCGTCAGCGTGCTGACGCCGATCGCCGTCGACCTCGGCATCAGCGAGGGCCGCGCCGGCCAGGCGATCTCGGTCTCCGGCATGTTCGCCGTCGTCACCAGCCTCGTGATCGGCGGACTCGTGAAGCATATCGACAGGAAGCGCGTGCTGCTCTCGTTCTCTCTCCTGCTCGTCATCTCCGACCTGGTCGTGACGTTCGCGCCAACTTATACGGTGCTGATGATCGGCCGCGCGTTGCTCGGTGTCGCCATCGGCGGGTTCTGGTCGATGTCGACGGCCATTGTCATGCGCCTGGTGCCGGAAGAGGCAGTGCCAAAGGGGCTCGCGATGATCAATGCCGGCAACGCCATCGCCGCGACGATTTCCGCGCCGCTCGCCAGCCTGCTTGGTGATCATGTCGGCTGGCGCGGCGCTTTTCTTCTCGTCGTACCCATCGCGCTGCTCGCCCTCGTCTGGCAATGGATCGGCATGCCGCGGCTGCCGCCGCGCGGGCGCAAGGGGCCGGGCAACGTGTTCAGGCTGCTCAAGCGCCGGCAGGTGACGCTCGGCATGGCGGCGATCTTCCTGCTCTTCATGGGCCAGTTCGCCCTGTTTACCTATCTCAGGCCCTTTCTCGAAAGCGTGACCGGCGTCAGCGTCTCCATGCTTTTGGCAATCCTCCTCCTGATGGGGCTTGCTGGCGTCGCGGGCACCTGGACCATCGGCCACATGCTGCGGACGCGGCTCTATAGCATCGTCATCGCCATTCCACTCGTGATGGCGCTGCTGGCGGGCGTCCTGATCCTGTTTGGCTCCGTGCCGTGGGCCGTCACCGTTCTGTTGATCGGCTGGGGTTTCTTCGGCACCGCTGCGCCGGTCGGCTGGGGAACCTGGCTCAGCCGCGCGCTGCGCGACGATGCCGAGGCTGGCGGTGAGCTACAGGTCGCCGTCATCCAGTTGGCCATCACATTGGGCGCCGCCGTGGGTGGCCTGCTGTTCGACGCGTTCGGATGGTGGAGCACCTTCGCGCTCGGCGCTGTCCTTCTGCTGGGCTCGGCGCTCCTAGCAGCGGCCGCCGTCGACCATGGAAAGGCTCGGGCATGAGATCGTCCTTCATCACCCGCCGGGCGGTGCTTCAGGCCGCCCTCCTCGCCGCCGCGGTCACTCCCTTTCACCTCACCCGTCCAACCCATGCACATGGAGCCGCGCCCATGAAAATCCGCATCTCGTTCAACGGCCAGACGATGAAGGCGACGCTGGAGGACAATCCATCGGTCCATGACTTCGCATCTATGTTGCCGCTCAGAGAACTCACCATCGACAACTACGCGACCAACGAGAAGATCAGCTATCTGCCGCGCAAACTCATCGTGGAGGGCAGCGGACCGTTCGGCAACGAGCAGCCGGGCGATCTCTGCTACTATGCAACCTGGGGCAACCTTGCCCTCTTTTATGCGGGATACCGCTGGTCAAGCGGGCTGATACGGCTTGGCCGCATCGACGGCAGCTTCGAGCTCTTGCAGACGCGCGGGAAATTCCCGTTGCAAATCGACCTAATCCGATAACAGACAGGAGAACCACCATGGACATTCTACGCGCCGGCTCGCGCCCCTCCGCAAAAGGCCCGGACGCCTGGTTCACAGGCACGGTCCGCATCGATCCGCTCTTCAATCCCTTCGATGCCGACCGCGTTCAAGGGGCACAGGTCACCTTCGAACCGGGCGCACGGACGGCCTGGCATACCCATCCGCTCGGTCAGACGCTGCTCGTTATCTCCGGCTTCGGCCGCGTACAACGCGAGGGCGGCCCTATCGAGGACATCCGCCCTGGCGACGTGGTGTGGTTCGCACCGGGCGAAAAACATTGGCACGGCGCCTCCCCCGACGTCGCCATGACCCATATCGCGCTTCAGGAGGTCAAGGACAGCAAGGTCGTCGACTGGATGGAGCATGTCACCGACGCCGACTACGGCGTTTGAGGCAACGGAAACAGAGAACAAAGGAACATCCCATGCTTGGAGCAGTGCTCTACAGCCCTCGCGACATCCGCTGCGAGGAAGTCGCCGAACCGGAAATCCTCCACCCCACCGACGCCATCCTCAAGCTTGCCGCCACCTGCATCTGCGGCTCGGACCTCTGGCCCTATCGCGGGCTTCAGCCGCTGAACGATCCCATGCATATGGGCCACGAATATTGCGGCGTGGTGGTCGAGGTCGGCAGCGCGGTCACGACCATCAAGCCCGGCCAGTTCGTCATCGGGTCCTTCTGCTGCTCGGACAATACATGCGCGCATTGCCGCTTTGGCTTCCCCTCCTCCTGCGAGAACCGCGAGTTCATGAGCCGCGCGCAGGCGCCACTGCTGCGCGTGCCGCTTGCCGACGGTACGCTTGTCGCAACACCGCATATGCCGGATGCCGACCTGATCCCGAGCCTGCTTGCCGTTTCCGACGTGCTCGGCACCGGCTGGTACGCCGCCGATGCCGCCCGCGTTCAATCCGGCGGCACGGCCGTGGTCGTCGGTGACGGCGCGGTCGGCCTGATGGGCGTGCTCGCGGCAAAGCAGATGGGGGCGGAAAAGATCATCGCAATGAGTCGCCACAAGAGCCGGCAGGATCTCGCACTCGAGTTCGGCGCGACGCACATCGTCTCCGAACGCCGCGACCAAGGAGTGGCGCGCATCAAGGACCTGACGAGCGGTGTGGGCGCGGAGTCGGTGCTGGAATGCGTCGGCACGCAGGAATCGATGGCGCAGGCGATTGCATCGGCCCGCCCCGGCGGCTCGATCGGCTTCGTCGGCGTGCCGCACGGCGTGGAACTCGATGGCCAGCAACTCTTCTTCGCCCAGAAGAACCTGCTCGGCGGCCCCGCTCCCGTGCGCCGCTTCCTGCCGCATCTGATCGAGCTGGTGATGAGCCGCAAGATCGATCCCGGCACGGTCTTCGACCTCGAACTTCCCTTGCGGGACGTGGCCGAGGGCTATCGCGCCATGGATGAACGGCGCGCAATCAAGACGCTGCTTCGCGTATAGACGGCTCTGCCAAGTTGATCGTCATGAGCACAATTTTCTGTACTACCGCTCAGGAGCTCTTGTCTCCGCACCGGGCCATCTTCATAGCCTAGAATTTGACGTTCAGACCTATCCTTCCCGTCATGCTATAGCTGTCCCCGAAACTGTTCAGACTAGTGTCGACCATGGCCTCGCCATAGAGGGCATATCTATCATTGCTCCAATTGTAAGTGCCGCCGAGACCAAGGCCACCCCAGAGCGGGGCTCGCTCGGTCGTGAACTTGACACCGGAAACCCGGACATCCGAGTTCGACTGCAAGTCGTAGTAGAGGTTCGCAATGCCATAGGCATGGAGACGGCGTGTCTGGCCGCTTATGTCGGCCCAGCTGTTCTCGTAGTCGGCAGAAATGCCAAGACGCCCTCTGAGCTTATGCGCGTCCTTTAGCGAAACCGCACCGCCGAAGGTATCAGTGAAGTCATTGTAGTCGATTCTCGAATAGGTCAGCTGTGCCTGCGGGGTCACTGACCAATTGGTGCCGAGCGCAATCTGTTGTCCTGCCTCAAGTCCTAATGCATAGCCGAAGCCATCATTGCCCGAAATCAGGCCGGTACCCACAGTGGAAGAGGAAAGGTCGCTGTCATACCAGGTGGCGTTCGCTTGGGCATCCAGATAAAGGCCGGATTTTCCGTACCAGGTCATCGACCCATCCAAGCCGAAGCCGGTGCTTGTGATCGAGCCGTCGCCGAAAGTCGAAGACACATCGGCGGAGATTGTGCCGTAGCGCGCGGAAAAACCGCCGACCAGATCACCTGCACCTCCAGAGTAGAGCTCACCATCAGCCCCGCCCTGCAATTGCCAGATGTCTACGTCATAATTGGCGCCCGTCGTCGACTTCCTGGGGTCGATGCTAGCATGTCGGCCAAGGATCCGCCCCCACATGCCGCTTCCGGCATTTTCGGCGTCGAACGCCGAGTTCGCCACGGCCGCGCCGCTGGACCATGAGCGGTTGCCAAGGCGTTGTTGCAGCGTATCAAGTTCATTGAAGCTCTGCAGCACGTCTGCATAGACCTCGTAGATCGGAGTGAGCGGCTGGTAGAGGGGAGTTTCGGAATTCAGGACCGAGCGCAGATACCAATCGCCGTCGGTGGGTGTGCTTTCGCCGCCCTGATAGAGGCGATACGCATAAGCACCGGCTATCACCGCCTGATCACCCTCGAACACATAGTTCCCGAGAAGCGTGAAGCTGCCGTCCGAGACCCCGGCGACATCGATGATCTTGATGCCTTCGACGGTTTGTGCGCCTACTCCAGCGAGGTTGATCACCTGCACATTTGTGTTGCCCGACGTATCGCCGGTAACGATCAGTTTGTCGGTGGCAGAACGGTCATCGCCAAGTACGGTCTCGATTTCCAGCGTGCCCCCACTGCCGACGTAGTCGCCGGCGACGGTGAGCATGCCGATCGAATCTCCGGGTGCAATCGTGCCGCCGGCAAAATTAGTGGTTTCCCCCACCTGTCCAATGCCCTGAAGTCGCCCGCCTCTGACCGCCATCGATCCGCCCAGAACACCGTTGACCGAGAGAATTCCCTTTTGGACCTGGGAACTGCCCGTCAAGGCCGAACTGTCGCCCGTGAGAATGGTGGTTCCCATGCCGATCTGGTCGATGCCGCCGGTTCCGGTAATTGCGCCGTCGAATGTCACCACATCCGTGCGGTTGAAGGCCAGAATGCCGTTGTTGGTCACGTTGCCCAGGAGCGAGCCCGTCGTGCCACCGTCTCCGAGTTCCAGCGTGCCGTCGGCAATCGTGGTCCCGCCGGTATAAGTGTTGTCGGCGGTGAGAATGGTCTTCCCGCCGCCGATCTGGTGGACACCTCCCTTGCCCGATATCGTGCCGTCGAATGTCACCACATCAGCGCGGTTGAACGCCAGGATGCTGTTGTTGGTTACGTTCCCCAGGATTGAGCCCGTTGTGCCGCCGTTACCGAGATACAGCACGCCGGCGCTGATCGTAGTGCCTCCGGTCTGTGTCGCATTGCCGGTGATGACGAGGTTTCCTGCTCCATCCTTGATCAGGGAACCAACGCCGCTCACACTGCCGGTGAGCGTCGCCGTCGTGCCGGCGTCGGTCAGGAATGTACCTGCACCAGTCAGATCCACGCTGCGGCCGGAGGTGATGTCGGCGGTGGTGTTGAGTGTACCGCCATCGAATGACAAACCACCCGCAGCGGCGCCAAGATTGGCGTCGGAGGCGATCCGCACCGTGCCGCCGTTAATCGCTGTGCCGCCGGTATAAGTGTTCGTGCCGCGCAGCACGAGCGTGCCGAGATCGGTCTTGACGAGTTGGCTGGTGCCGGTCAGTTCCGTGTCGATGGTGGCGGTGTACCCTGAACCTGTCGCCGTTCCGTCGCCGACGCGGACCGTCACCTGCGGCCCGACGAGCGTCAGCGCATCGCCAGTGATCACATAGCCATCGGTGGCAAACTGCATACCTGCAACTTTCACGGCACCGCCGCTATTGTCCACCGTCACCGTGCCGGACGCGCCGGCAAAGACGGCGAAGCTGCCGTTCTGATAGGGCGCATTGATCGTCCCGGTTGTCTCGGTCCAGTTGTCGTCGGCGCCACCAACGTGCCAGGTGCCGTCGCCACCATTGATCGTCCCGTCGTTCTTTGGGCCGGCATCACCGTCCCAGAAATTCAGGTCCAGCCCTGCCGTGTTGATCAAGTTTACCTGATGATTGACTGATGTCTGCACGACGGTGTCGCTGCCAAACGGCATCGTACCGAGTTCGAGTCCGTTGTCGGTAAGCGTACCGTCGTAGTTGAACACTCGGTAAATGCCGCTACCGAAGGTGCCGCCGGACGACACGGACACATTGAGCGTCCCGTCCAGGATCAGGTCGCCACCGACGTTGACCAAGTCGTTGAGCGCCCCGCCGGCCAAGCCTGCTTCGCCGAATTGGTAGTCCAATGTCGCCCCGCTGGCGAGCGACAGGTTGCCGTTGACCGTCAAGGTGCCGGGACTGTTGCCCGGCGCCAGGATAGCACCATCCGCGATCGTTACGTCGCCGCCGAGTGTGCCGCTGCCGCCGAGGGTGGCGCCGCTGTTCACAGTGGTCAGTCCGGTCGCCGCACTCTGGTCGCCGTTGACCAGCAGCTTGCCGGTATTCACGGTGGTCGCGCCGCCGTAGCTGTTGTTCGCGGTCAGTTCGAGCACGCCGGCACCATTCTTGACCATGATTCCGCTGCCAGAGATGACGCCGTCGAACACTACGGTGTTGGATCGATCAAAGACCAGCGTACCGTCGTTTGCAACATCCCCGGCGACGGAGCCCGTGGTACCGCCATCACCCAGTTGCAACGTGCCGGTGGCGATCTTGGTGTTGCCTTCAAAGGTATTGTCAGCGGTCAGTGTCGTTTTGCCCGTGCCGGCCTGTTCAATCCCGCCGTTGCCCGAGATCAGGCCAGAAAAAATCACATTGTCCGAGCGGTTGAATGCCAGCACACCGTCGTTGGCGACGTCTCCGAGGATGCCGCCGGTCGTGCCGCCATCACCCAGTTGCAACGTGCCGGCCGTGATCGTGGTGCCGCCGGTATAGCTGTTGTCTGCCGTCAGGATCGTGGTACCCGAACCGACCTGCTCAACCGCTCCATTGCCCGAGATGACGCCGTCGAATGTCACAACATCCGCGCGGTTGAAGGCCAGAATGCCGTTGTCGGTGATGTCGCCAAGGATCGAACCCGTCGTTCCCCCGTCGCCGAGCTGCAACGTGCCGTCGACGATCGTGGTGCCGCCGCCGTAGATGTTCTCGCCAGTCAGGGTCAATGTGCCCAAACCGTTCTTGGTCAAACCACCCACGCCGGCGATTACAGGAGCGATGCCGATATCGTGGCCATTCGTGTCGATGATTCCACCACCAGCGCCAAGCTTCACCTGCTGAGCGCCATAG
Source organism: Shinella sp. M27 (assembly GCF_049199905.1). NCBI lineage: Bacteria > Pseudomonadati > Pseudomonadota > Alphaproteobacteria > Hyphomicrobiales > Rhizobiaceae > Shinella > Shinella sp. M27. The sequence goes on along the minus strand of NZ_JBLZPK010000019.1, from coordinate 60,822 downwards.
TTGGAAAAGAACGAGGCCTTATCATCAATGGCACGCACAATGCCGCCATCAATTGTCAGATCCGCAATTCCGATGCCACCGCGGAATCCACTCGTTTCGAGAATCCCGCGAGCCCCAGGCGTGCCGTTGATGTTCAGCGTCCCGCTCGCATCTGTCGCTGAAACTCCGAGGTCAAGGCCCCGCTTTGCGAAAACGCGCGCCCCGTCTTCGATCGTCATCGAACCTACACCGAAATTACCCAGGTTGAGGTTGAAGTCCGTGACCTCCCAGCTCGAATTGCTTCCCGTCACTGTAACGGTTCCGACGCTGCCGGCACCGGCTCCCACATAGCCCTGGGAACTCGTGACGGTGGCGCCGTCTTCGACCCGCATAGTACCTGCAGCATAACTGCCGACGGTAAGTTGTCCTGAATTGCCCCATGTCGAGGCTGCGCCGGTGACAATCACATCCGCGGCACTGGAACTGCCAATAATAGCCTCGGTATTTGAAACATGCCCACCATCCTCAATCCGTAAACTTCCATCATCGATGGTCAGCCGTCCGGTATTTTCCCAGGATGAACCGTTTCCGGAAACCAGCGCGCCGACGTGGTGAGATTGCCCAAGAACGGCATCCGTTTTTACGACAACCTTGCCGCCATCGAGGATATTCAGTGTACCGGTGGCACCTTCACCAACCACGAAATAGCTGTTGTTGGTCCAGGTCGATGCATTCCCGCTACCATCAACCCCCGACACGGTGACAACACCGTCGACAATGCCGCTTCCGTTGGTGACCAGACCGCCGTTTTCGATATTGAACGTCCCGCCATCCGTACGGGTTTCCGTGGTCGTCAACGTGGACCCCGTCCCCGTCACGGTCACCGTGCCGCCAGATCGTATGCTAACATTGTCGCCTTCGGCAGCGTTGCCGGAAATGATGGCGTTACCAGGATTGACTTCGATAGACGTGGATGCGTCCGGCACGGCCGAGGTGTCCCAGTTTCCGGCATCGAACCAGTCGTCGTTCCCGGATGCTCCGGTCCAGGCAGTCTGCGCCAATGCAGGGTATGCGGTGCCAGCCATTAGGCAGCCAAGTAACGCAACGCGTGGCAGCAGCGAATTATGCCATCTGGCAACTGGATCGTACCCAGCTCGCACCCGCGTGGATGAGTTTGACGACAAGAACTGCGTGCCAGCCGCCCGGATCGGCGATGGATGAAAAGAAACCCCGCGAATCGGAGCAACTGAAAGGAATTCTGGGCTTCTCGATGAACCCTGGAATTTGCGCATCGTCCTTCTCCGTGAGAGCAAATTTAGATGGACGCAAAACCAAAACTCCCTGAATTAGAACATATTTTTGGTTAATCGGTGGTAAATCAGGGGAGTGTTATTCAACACTGGCATATTAACCGGCCTCCAGTTCCGAACTGGTTATTCTGGGTGTTTGATCCTACGGTTTGATAGTGCGATCCTTTCGCGAGACTGGAAGGACGCAGTATTGAGTAAGTCCGTCACGGGAGCGCCACGACCACGCACGCCGTCACAGCCGCAATACAGATTTCCCTTTTGAACCTAGACAAATAGCGGCCTTGGGTTCTGTCGGGCGGAGACGTCCACTCTATGGATTTTGCGGTATCGCTCTATCAGCCGCTCAAGTTCCATCGCACGATGCGCATCATCCCAATGGCGGACTGAGCCGATTGCGGTGACCAGCTCATTCAGTGCCGCATGGTCAAGCGGGCGTTCCAGGAAAACAGAGGTGCGGCCGAAGAGGAAGTCTTCGGCGTGCAGGACCAATTCCGTTTCACAGATGAAAGCGATCTCCTCCCGGGAGAACTCGGGTAAGGATGCGAGAACCGTTTCCCCTGAGGCCAGCGCTGGCGCCAAAAGTTTTGCACGCGCGCCATAGCGGGCGACGAGCTGGTGCGCTCTGTGCCGGGAAAGTCCGTGATCCCTCACGATGGCTGATAGCAGTTTTTCCGTCGTAGCAGCTGCCTGCGAAAGACCTGCGCCACCGCCGATCGGGACATCGACCGTAGACGACGAGCGACGCTTGCCCAGATGTCCGAGGATTTTATCGGTCGCCTCGGCGGAGAAGGCGCGGAAAGTCGTCCATTTCCCTCCGACCAGCGAAAGGATCGGAAACTGTCTTTCTCCTTCCGGAGGAAGTTCGGGCATGGAATGATCCCGGCTGACCGCGCCGAGATCGCTCGCGTCATTGGCCGGCAGGGGACGGACACCGGCATAGCTGAAGAAGATGCTTGACCGGTCGACGGGAACCTCAGGGAAGAGCCGGCGGAATGCCCCGAGAAGATAATCCACCTCGTCGTCGTCGCAGACCACACCATCGGGATCATCGACCGGTATGTCGGTGGAACCGAGCAGCACATGTCCCATGAAATTTGACAGGATGCAGATACGCCCGCCATCGGCCTCGAAATAGATCATCCGGCCATGCAGGGTTTCAGCCAGTGCCGGCAGGTCAAGCATCAGATGGCTGCCTTTGGTGCCGCCGATCATCCTGCGCGACGCGGACGCGGTGGCGTTGACCCGGTCGATCCATGCGCCGGCGGCATTGACCAGCACGTCGCAGGTCAGCGTGAAAATCTCGCCGCTTTCGACGTCCCGCAATTCGACCTTATTACCCGTCACCCCGCTGAAACGCAGATGGTTCAAAGCGATGTTACCGGGATTGGCCGCCATGCCGTCGAGCGCCAGTTCGACGACAAGTCGCTCCGGCGAAGTAATCCAGGCATCGTAGTAGGAGGCGGCGATCTTCAGGGAGGGATCGAGATCGGGGATTTCACGCAGAATATCCTGGCGCGCGATCATGCGATGGCGGGGCATGACACGGTTCAGCGCACCGTAGAGATCGTACAGCCACAGGCCGAGCTTGATGACTAGCGCGCCGCGTTCCGTGATCTTGGCCGGCATACCCAGAAACTTGCGCAACGCCGGCACGATCCCGCCGAACCATGAATAGATCGGAATGATCATTTCCAAGGGACTGACATAGTGCGCGGCGTTGCACAGCAGCCGGTTGCGCTCGGCTGCGGATTCCCGGACAAGCCGGAATTCGCCCGTTTCCAGATATTTAAGCCCGCCATGAATCATACGTGACGGTGCGCGGCTGGCGCCACAGCAGAAGTCGCCCTGCTCGACAAGGATGCAATCGACGCCCTGCAGGCTGAGATCGCGGAAAGTACCCATGCCGTTGATACCACCGCCGACGATCAGGACCGGGATATGCCCAATCCGGCGCAAGGCCTCCAGCTGGGCTCCACGGGTGGTCACGGTTCCAGTCATGGGGCTGTCTTCTCTTCATGCCGTTTCATGATCGTGTCGATCGCGTCGCAATATCTGCCATAGCCGGTATCAAGTTTCGCGACGGCATCGCCGGGGTGATAGATGCGCAATTGCGGCGTCGTGCGCCGACCCGCCTCCTCCCAACCGCTATAGACGCCCACGGCGATCCCTGCGGCGATGGCTGCCCCAAGCGCACCGGCTTCGGGCATTTCCGGCACCTCGACGCGGCGGTTCAGCGCATCGGCGAAGAGTTGGCCGAAAAAGGGATTGCGGCTGCTTCCGCCCGTCAGACGCACGCGGCCGACCTCCCCCTGCGGGTCGATCAGATCGATGTGATGCCGATGATTGAAGACGATGCCCTCGGCGACAGCGCGCAGCATATGGCCACGTCCATGCCAGCCCCGCAGCCCGAGAAAGGCCGCCGGCACGTCCTCGGCATGCGGAGAGCCGTAGAGATAGGGAAGATAGATGATGTCGGATGGATCATTGGCGATGGCATCCAGTTCGGCTTGCAGCATGGCGAAGGGATCCCCACCCGCCAGCGCGTCCCGTGCAGCTATATGAACGAACCAATCGAGATTGGCGCTGGAAGCGGGCGAAACTGACATGTTCATCCATTGCCCCGGACGCAATCCGTTACGCGCATTCCATCCGATCGAGGTTTTTGGGGCATCGACCAGCATTTCGTTGATCGAATAGGTTCCCGCGATCACCGCGATCGTTCCGGCTTCCGAAACGCCAGACCCGACCGCGCAGGCGGTCACGTCGTGCAGACCCGCCGCAACGGGCGTGCCGACGGCAAGACCCGTGGCTTGCGCAGCCTCTTGGGTGATATGTCCCGCAATGTCACCCGGCATGATGACGTCCGGCAGCGCGGCGGCTATGGCGCCGAGGCCGAAAAGGTCGAGCGCCTCGTCGCTGTAGCGCTGCGTTCGTATATCGGTGAAGGCGACACTGGCTTCGGTGAAATCGGTTGCCACCTTGCCGGTCAGGCAAAAACGCAGCCAATCCTTGCAGGACAGGATGGCGGCGATACGTCCGTACCGTTCCGGCTCCTCTTCCCGCAGATAGGCAAGCAGGGGCGCCGGGGATGACGGAAAGGGACGCTGCCCGGTCAGGTCCAGCGCCCGCGCCGACCCGCCCGTCTCGTCCCAGCGCCGCAGCAATGCCTGCGCCCGACTGTCGAGCGACGTGGCTGCAAGGCCGAGCGGCGCACCGGCGCGGTCGAGCAGGTAGAGCCCGTCGCCATGCCCCGCCACCGAAACGGCGACCGGACGAACCTCGATGCCCTCGCTCGCGCTTGCCCGGTCCAGTGCCTCGCGAATAGCCGCGGCGGAGGCTTTCCAATGGCCTGCCATATCCCGCTCGACATGACGGGGCATGGCCTTGATCTGCGCGATCTCGCGCCGGGCAAGCGCCACGACCGTTCCATCGTCCCGGAAGACCACGGCCTTGGTGACCGTCAGACCGCTATCCAGTCCCAGAAGATACGCCGTCATGTCAGGATTCCAGCCGTGCGTGGCGCAACCTCTCCTGCAGGCTCGCCAGGTAGATCGCCACCAGAAGCACGGCACCGAAGACGACCTGCCGGATCGAGGGCGGCACACCGTGCAGGTTCATGAGGTTTTCGATGATCGAAATCACCAGCACAGCCGCGAAGACGCCACCGACGTTGCCCTTGCCGCCGGTCATGGCCGTACCGCCGAGAATGGTGCCGGCAAAGACCATCATGATATCGCCCTGCCCCATATCGGCCACGACGGATTCCAGACGGCCGACTTCGAGCAGGCCGCCGAGCGAGGCCAGGAAACCGGCGATAACGAAGCAGACGATCTTCGTCCGCTCGATGTTCACGCCGGCCACGAAAGCGGCATGCTCATTGTTGCCGAGCGCGAGAATATCCTTGCCGAGGCGGTGGCGATCGATCAGCAGCCAGGCGACGAGGAAGATCGCGATCCAGACCAGCACGGCCACCGGCAGGATGCCGAACAGCTTTGCCGAGCCGAGATAGACATAACCCTCGGGCAGATAATAGATCCCCTCCGGGATCAGGTAGACCACGATGCCGCGCATCAGCAGCATCGTGCCGAGGCTGACGAGGAAGGAGCTAACGCGAAGCTTGACGGAAAAGACGCCGTTCACCAGTCCTGCCAGCGCGCCAAACAGCAGCGTAGCGAGCACGGCGAGGATGGGGTAGCTCTCCAGGGAGAGGCTCTGGAAGAACAGGACGATCGCCAGTGCCGGCGCCAATGCGAAGGTCGATTCAAGCGACAGGTCCACATTCGCGGTCAGGAGGACAAAGAACAGTCCGAGCACCATGCAGCCGAGCGGGGCTGCCGCCCACATGACGTTCAGAATGTTGCGCGCCGACAGAAAGCCCGGAACCGCCAGCCCGGCCAGACACAACAGCGCAAGCAGGGCCCAGATCAGATGCTTTTCCAGAACGAGAAAAATGAATTTGTTCACCGAAGTCATGCCGGCACCTCAACACCCTGTATCGCCTTGTAGATTGTATCGACATCGAAACCCGGTCTGCCGCGCTTCAATTCCCGAACCACCCGTCCCTGATAGAAGATCAGAATCCTGTCGCAGATCTCGGCCAGCTCTTCCTCGCTTTCCGAGATCATGATGACGCCCGCGTCCCGCGACAGGTCCTCCCGGATCATCTTGAGAATGTCCGGCTTGGCGGAGATATCCACGCCCCGCGTCGGCTCGTTCAGCAGCACCAATCGCGGCGCCGTCAGCGACAGGCGTCCGAGCAGGATCTTCTGCTTGTTGCCGCCCGACAGGCCGTCGATGGGCACGTCGAGACCCGGCGTCTTGACCTTGAGGCGCGTGACGATGGATCGCGCAACGGCTTCGCATTCGGCGCGGCGCACGAAGCCCAGCCGGTTCGTGAGCACGGGAAGCCCGGCGATTATCGCGTTTTCCAGCACCGAGCGGTTCTGGATCACCGCCTGCTCCTCGCGGTGCTTGGGCAGGAAGGAAACGCCGGCCGTCTGTGCTGCCTTGGGGCTCTTCAGATGCACGGCCTTACCGTCCATCGCGATCGATCCGCTATAGTTCGGGACCAATCCGTAGAGCGCCTCGATGGCCGCATCCTTGCCGGAGCCTTCCAGCCCGGCGAAGCCCAGCACCTCACCGCGGTGCAGCTGGAAATCCAGATGCGCGAGCGAGCGCCCGGCCTTCAGCGCCTGCACCGTCAGAACCGGTGCGGCTGAAAATTCGGGCTGGTCGGTATAATTGATCTCGGTGCGGGCAACATCGCCGACGATCCAGTCGGCCAGTTCCCTACCGGTCGTCTTCGCCGTCTCCAGCGTCGCGACACGCTCGCCATCGCGCATCACCGAAACGCGGTCGGTAAATCCCATGACTTCGCTGACATGGTGCGAGATCAGGGTGAAGGACAGGTCGGGCTGGTCGGTGATCAACCGGCGCAGAAGGCGCAGGAGGCTTTCCTTGCGCTCGCTGGTCAGGGACGCGGTGATCTCGTCCAATAGGATGGTGCGCGCCTTTTCGATGAAGACGGCCCGACCGAACGCCAAAAGTTGCTGGGTTTCAAGCGGGAGGTCGCCCATGCGGTCTTCCGGCCGGGCCCGCAGGCCGAGCTGCCCGATCACGTCGGCCGACTGCCGGCGCGTTATGGCGGGTGACAGGAAATTCAGACGACCGCCCGGATGACGGCCCATGAAGAGATTGTCCGCGACCGAAAGGTCAGCAGCAAAGGCCGGTTCCTGGGTGACGAGCGCAATACCGAGTTTCTTGGCTCGCGAGGGCCCGGATTGCGACGGCGTCAGAGCACCCCGATCGGTGACGATCTGCCCCTGGCTCGGTGCGAGCAATCCGGCCACCAGGGAAACGAGCACGGACTTTCCCGCGCCATTCTTGCCGATCAGGCCATGTATCTCGCCCTTACGGACGTCGAGATCAACGGAATCGACGGCCAGAACGCCCGGAAACCGGCGTGTCACACCTTGCACGGCAAAGCTCAGCAAAGGGTCCAGTGTCATGGAAACTCCTGTTGAGAGGACGACTGCGAGCGTCTGCACGCTCGCAGTCTCAACACAGTTACTTGCCGAAGTCGGGCATCTTGCCTGTCTGCTCGACCGTCATCTCATTCGCCCAGTTGCGCGGATCGTCGTAGTTCGCATCACCCGGCACGCTGTAAGCCTGTGTCTGGTACCATGAACCCTCGATCGCGTCGGGCGTCAGCACTTTGACAGGCGCCCAGACCGGCTCCTCGCCCTTGAGCAGCACATTGGCCTCGTCCGGCAATGCCTTGCCCGACATCAGCGTGTAGAGCGTGCGCATCGAGATGATGCCTTCGCCAGTCGCGGGCTGAACGGAGATATGGTCGATCTCACCGCGCGCCATCGACTGGAATTCCGGCACCGTACCGTCGATCGTGGCGACCGGAATATGCTTGGGATCGTCGATCGGGAAAAGCAGCTCCTGCGCCTTGAAGGCCGGCACGGCACCACCGATACCCATCGTGCCGTCGATGCTGGCAATACCCAGGATCTTGTCGGCGCCTTCGCGCGAGATCACGTCGTCGACGATCTTGCGCGCCTTGCCGCCATCGCAGCCTGCTTCCTGCTCGACGATCTTCACGCCGGGATACTTGGCGGCGATCGGATCGAGCGCAGAGCGATAACCGGTATGGCGGGCAATATCGAAGGAGGCGGTGATGATGCAGCGCAATTCGATGAAGACACCGCCCTTCTCGGCCCAGCCCTCGCCGCGCAGCGTGTCGAGACGCTTGATCAGGGCCTCGCCGCCCAGACGGCCTGCCGTCTCGTTGTCGAACGCGACGAAGGTCTGCTTCACGCCGGGAACCCAGGCATTGGTCGTTACGACGGGAATGTTCGCTTCCTGCAGCTGCTTGACGATGCTGCGCATCGCTTCACCGCGCCAGGAGGTCAGAAGGACGCCGTCAACGCCGCTGTCGAACTGCGCCTGAAGCGCCTTCAGCTGCTGTCCGGCATCGTTTGCGCCGAAGACGTTGAAGGTGATCGTATCGCCGCTTTCGGTCTGGATGCGCTTGGCTTCTTGCTGCTGGCCGAGCGCGACGCCGTTGAAATAGATGTCGTTCGGTTCCCAACGGATAACCGCAACCTTGTAGTCCTTGGCCATGGCGGCGCCTGCCATCAGGCAAAGTGCCGATACCGCCGTCAGTCCCTTCAAAAAGCCTCGCATCATATCCTCCTTTAGTGCTGGTGCTTGCTTCACAACCGGATCATCCTGCTGTTGCTCCTCGATGGCGGCTCACGCCGCCTTGTTTTTCTGGTGTTGCGCTCCTCCCGGCTCAAATGACCCGGTCATTGCCGCCATCCACCGGAATCTGCGCCCCCGTGGTTCGGGAAAACGTGCTGTCGGCAAGCGCTGTCACAGCGCGGGCGACATCCTTCGACGTCACCTCCGTCCGCATCAGGTTGCGCGCCTTATATTGCTCTACCGTCAAACCATAGCGCCGCGCCGAAGTGGCCAGCGCCTCCGGTGTCCAGAGGTCGGTATCGAAGACGCCATCGGGGTGAATGACGTTGACACGGATCCCCTCGGGAGCGAGTTCAAGGGCTGCCACGCGCATCAATTGCGTCAGTCCCGCCTTCGATACAGAATAGGCAGCAGCACCGGCACCAGGCGCCGGGACGTTGCGCGAGCCGATGAGAATGACGCTCGGATCGACGCCGTGACGCAGGAACGGGATCGCCTGCTTCAGGAGCTTGCGGTGCGAGGTCAGATTGACGGCCAGCGATGCATCCCAGGCCGCATCCTCCAACACTTCGATATTGGCGCCGGCGCGGAAGATCCCCACATTGGAAACGAGGATGTCGAGGCCGCCATAGTCGGCTACCACCTGTCGGAGAGCAGCGCTTACCTTCGCCTCGTCCGTCAGTTCGACGAGCAAGCTGTCATATCCGGGGCGGTTCATGTGATCCTTCACGGCAGGATTAATATCCAGCCCCACCACGACGGCACCACGGTCGCGTAATGCTTCGGCCGTCGCGCGCCCGATGCCCGTTGCGCAACCACCCACAACCGCAATCTTGCCCGCCAGCGGCGGAAGCGCACCCTGGGCGCGGAGCTTGGCCTGCTCCAGCTCCCAATATTCAAGCGCGCGCAGGTCGCCTTCTTCCAACCCTTGCCAGCCGCCAAGACGGGCGGCGAGCCGCAACGCCCGCAAATTGGCCACCGCCACATCCGCCGAGACCCGCGCGCGTGCCAACGTCGGCCCGAAACTGCGCACGGCACCGTCAGGAAGAATAGCCCAATGCGGATGCGGTGGCAGGGGCGTCAGATCCGCATCGTCACCGCGCGCGACATAGGCCTGATATTCGGCAGCAAAATCATCGAGCGCCTTTTGCGGTTCGTCGTTGATGGCCGCGGGAAAGGGCTTGTTGTGGATGACATGTTCCGGTGTCAGCGTGCCGTGACGTGAAAGGCTGATGACATCGGCGATTTCCGCGACGGGCAAGCCTGCCGCTGGACGCGAAATCATGGCACGTCCGGCAAGGCGGCTCGCTGCGCCGCGCAGCCGGGCAATGATAGCCGGATCGGTTTCGATCGGCGGGGCGGCCGGCAGGGACGGAATACGGCCGGCAAGCCAATCCTCGGCGCGTGCGCAGATCGCCACCATACGGTCATAACTCTGGCGGGCCGTATCGCCCCAGGTAAAGACGCCGTGATGTTCGAGGATGATGGCATCGGCCTCTGCGAATTCCGGCGAAAGGATCGCCAAGCGCATCTGCCGCGCCAGGTCGAAACCCGGCTTTACATAGGGCAGGATCATCACGCGCGGACCGTAGATCTCCCTGAGCAGCGCCGTGCCGTTCAGGCTGTTGGAGACGGTGAGCACGCCGTCCGCATGGGAATGATCGACATAGGCCGCGGGAAACAGCGCATGGACAATGGCTTCGATGGACGCCGCCGCCGCTTGCGGATCGAGGCGCGCACGCTTGACCTCCGCCACCATATCGCTGTCGGACAGCGTTTCGAGTTCAGCCAGGGCGAGCACGGCGGGAAGGTCGAGCGCGGTGAAGCCCTCTACCCCCATCGTGCCCAGATCAAAACCGCTGGCCTTGACCCAGATCACCTGCTGCTCAGCTCCGAAACGGTCGGTGGCGACACCCTTGTAGGACGTATTGCCGCCGCCATGCAGCACCATGGCGGGATCACGCCCGATGAGCCGTGACGAGTAGGCCCGCAACTCCAGGCCGGTTGCGGCCTCGCCTGCCTCGGCCTCGTTCCAGAGATTTTCCATACGTTGATCCTTGATTTCCTGTTGCCGGGCCGCGTGGGCCCGGCTCCCCGCTCATTTACGGTGACGGCGTCAAGCCGCCGCCTTGCCGTGCAGGTCCTGGAAGAGCTCATAGCCTTGCGCGCCAGTGCGCCCCTCGTGGACGACTGCCGCCAGCGCGGTCAGCATTGCCACCGGATCGGTCGACTGAAAGACGTTACGCCCCATATCCACGCCGGCCGCACCTTGGTCGATGGCGCGGTAGGCCATTTCCAGAGCCTCGCGTTCAGGCAATTTCTTGCCGCCGGCAATCACGATCGGGACCGGGCAACCAAGCGTGATGCGCTCGAAGCCCTCGTCGACATAGTAGGACTTGACGAACTGCGCGCCGATTTCGGCCGCGATGCGCGTGGCCAGACCGAAGTAACGGGCATCGCGCGCCATGGCCTTGCCGACGCCGGTGACGGCCATGGTCGGAATGCCGTAACGCGTACCGGCATCGATGAGCTTAACGACGTTGGCGATGGACTTGTGCTCGTACTCCGCGCCGATATAGACCTGCGCGGCCATGGCCGAAGCGCCGAGGCGAATGGCATCGTCGATTTCCACGCTGACAAGCTCGTTGGAAAGCTCCGTCAGGATCGAATTGCCTGCCGAGCAGCGCAGCACGACGGGCTTGAGCGCCTCCGGTGGGATCGAGCTGCGCAGGCCACCACGGGTGCACATCAGCACATCGGCATGGGTGGCGAGCGGAGCGATCGTCAAATCGAGACGTTCAAGGCCGGTGGTCGGCCCTTGGAAATAACCGTGATCGAACGCCAGCATGACCGTGCGCCCGGTATCTGGACGAAATACCTGCGAAAGCCGCGCCTTCATGCCCCAGTCATGATGGGCATTGCCCTTCAGGAAAAAGCGCGACGTGTCCGCCGGCCGGTCGCGGCCCCAATCCTTGCCATCCTTGATATCGTCCAGATCTGCCATGTCATCCTCTCTTGTGCCGCCTTGCGCGGCCGTCTGCTGACGCGCGTTTCCAAGGCCGCGAACCGATAGGCCCGCGCGCTGGAAACATGTTTTTTCGCCTGTGGGCGAAGATTTAGATTTTGCTGGTGGCCTCCCACCCCGATGCTCAATTCCTAGCAGGCCTGATGAGAGATATCAATTATTTTGTTATCTTTATCGGAATTTATGTTGCAATGCGACATTTTTGAAATCTGCAATGTGAGAACCAACATTTACACCGTGAATAAGGATCCGCCGAATTCCAACGCAACACGTTGTAAATAAAGTATTTTCGCCGCATATTTTGAAGATTTTAGAAATCAATAGACAAGGCAGCGAAATTGCTTGATACAGAAAATGTTAAATTCAGCAGGAAGCACGATGGCAGATCATAACAATTTCGATGCCGACGCCGACGCCGCATCCTCAAAGGCGGAACGGCGGCGCACGAAAATCATCCAGGTGCTGATGAGCGGATCATCGACACTCATCCGCGATCTGGCTGAAATGCTCGATGTCAGCCTCATGACGATCCATCGCGACCTTTCCGTGCTGGAAAAGGAAGGTCTCGTCCGACGGTTGCGCGGCTCGGTTTCCGCAGAAAAATCTCTGCTGTTCGAAAGCAGCTACAACTACCGCGGCCGCAAGAACGTGGAGGATAAGAAGCGACTTGCGCGGGCGGCGCTTGCCCATCTGGAGCCCGGCAATGCCGTAATGATCGACGACAGCACGACGACATACCATCTCAGCGAATTCCTGCCCGAGGTCGCGCCGTTGACGGTTGTCACCAATGCGGCGCCAATCTTGGAAAGGCTCCGCCATATGCCCGAGATCGATCTGGTATCGACCGGCGGGCGCTATCACCCCGGCTACAACGGCTACTTCGGCGCCAACTGTGAAAAAGCCATACGCTCCTACCACGTCGACGTGGCGATCCTGTCCACCACAACGATCCAGGGCCTGTCGCTCTACACCCCGGACGAGATCGTGGTTCGCGCCAAACAGGCGATGATGCACGTTGCAAGACGGCGCATCTTGCTGGCCGACGGCACGAAATTCCAGTTCAGCGCGCTGAACTATGTTGCCGAGATCACCGATTTTGACCTCGTCATCCTCACAGGTGACATACCGCCGGACAAACTGGACCTTATTCGCGCCTCAAAGGTGCATGTCGAGATCGTCTGATCTGCTTTTCCGCTTGAAAGGATACGAACCGTCGCGCCAAGCTACCTTTTGATAAAGCACCATTCATTTCCGATTTCCGGCGCAAGCAACCTTTTTGGAGCCAGCTTGCATATCGCCGTTGCGATAGTCGGTACGGCTGTTTCCTCTCGCCAAAATTAGCCGGTGTACGCGCTAGGCGACTAGACACAAATCAGCCGAGCCTCCCGTCGATCGCCGCTTGAAATTGGTCTGCCCCGCGAAGAATGATTCTTTTTGAAGTATGGCTTATGAGCTTCAGAAGGACATTGAAATGGCGGGGAAAAGACACAGGGCAGAAGAGATCGTCACGAGGCTGCGTCAGGTTGACGTGTTGCATGCCAGGGCAATTCGATGGTGGAAGCGATCCGGTCGATAGGCGTGACAGAAGTTACATACTACTGGTGGCGGACCATTCCCGTAAACGTTTAGGCGAATCCAGCACTCAACAGCCCCCAGACCCCCGGGCGTGCGTCGCATGCCGATTGGCCGACTATACCTAGGGGGCCAAGTCATGACGTATTCGTCAAGATGTAGGCCGGCTTTGGGAACCAATTCACGTCGCGGGGCATTGTCAGCAGCCATTCCAGCAATAGCTAATCAAATCGAGGCCGCCGGCATGCAGTCCATCTCGTCGAAGGGCCTTTCTGATAGGTCACTGGTCGCTCTCGCCGTCCTCAATTTTTTTCTCGCCGATGCGCGTGACGGCCTTGGCCCCTTCCTCGACGGTTTCCTCGCGACCAAAGGATGGTCACCGATGACGCTGGGCTTCATCGCGACCTTGGGTGGTGTGCTCGGCATGATCGCGACGCCGCTGTTCGGCGCATGGGTCGACGCATCGAGGCACAAGCGCATGCTGATCATCATACCCGTAGTGCTGGTTACCGCTGCAGCGCTCTGGACCCTTTCGAGCCCGGACAATGCGTCTGTCTTCGGCGGGCAGTCTGCGACAGCGATCGTCGGCGCGGTCATCGGGCCGGCGCTTATGGGGCTGACACTTGGCCTGGTCGGCGAGCAACAGTTTCCCCATCAGGTCTCGCGAAACGAATTCTGGAACCACTTGGGCAACGTTGTGTCGCTTGCCGGAATCTATTTCGCGACGTTGATGTTCGGTCTGACCGGGATCGTCGGACTGATGATCCTGACCGCTGCCGCATCGGTTGTTGCGGTGTTGGCGATAGACCCCAACCGGATCGACCACGCCGTTGCCAGAGGCCTCGGGCACGACGACGGGACGCCTGGACCGTCAGGGTATTCTGTTCTTGTCGGCAGCAAGGGGCTTATCTTGCTTGCCGTCGTGCTCATGATCTTCCACTTCGGTAACGCCCCGATCAGCCGGCTGATCGCCCAGAACTTCTCGATCCAGCTTGGAACCCCGTTTCGTACGACGGCGATCATTACAGGTGTCGCGCAGCTTTCAATGATCGCGATGGCTTTGGCGGCTCCAAATATGATCCGCCGCTTCGGCCTTGCAACGGTGTTCGTGATCGCACTGCTGGCCCTGCCGATCCGCGGAGCGATTGCGGGCTCGTTCACGTCCTATGCATCGATCTTTCCGGTACAGATCCTCGACGGGATCGGTGCGGGGCTTATTGGAATCGCAACCCCCATCGCAGCGGAACGCATCCTGTCGGGTACCGGCCGGTTCAATGTCGGCCTTGCCGCGGTCATGACGGTTCAGGGGATCGGCGCCTCATCAAGCAACGTCGTCGCCGGTTGGCTGACAGATATCGGTGGCTATGGCCTCGCCTATTGGGTTCATGGCGGGATCGCCGCCGTTGCACTCGCAGCGTTCATCGCTGGCCGCAAAAGCATTGCGCCGGATCCTGCGAATGGTACTTCCGAACCTGGCGATGTATCCGTAACGCCCGGTTCGGCTTCAATCTAAAGAGAATATGATGCAGGCATCAACGCTGACCTGGGCAATCGCCGGGATGACCGCATTCGGGGTGATCACCCGGCCCTTTGCCTTACCGGAGGCCATCTGGGCCGTGCTTGGTGCGCTCCTGCTATTGGCTCTTGGGTTGATCGGCCTCCCCGAGGCTTGGGCAGGCGTCGTCAAGGGCCTTGACGTCTACCTTTTTCTGATCGGCATGATGTTGTTGTCGGAGCTCGCCAGGCGAGAGGGGCTTTTCGACTGGCTGGCCTCGGTGGCGACCGCCCATGCAAAGGGATCGCCACGACGCCTGTTCATTCTGATCTATTGTGTCGGCATCGTCGTGACGGTGTTCCTGTCGAACGACGCGACCGCCGTCGTGCTGACGCCCGCCGTCTATGCGGCCTGCCGGGCAGCGCGGGTTAAGGACCCCATGCCGTACCTGCTCATTTGTGCGTTCATCGCCAACGCCGCGAGCTTCGTGCTGCCGATCTCCAATCCGGCAAACCTCGTGATCTTCGGGGGCGGAGCGATGCCATCCCTGTCAAAATGGCTCGCAATGTTCACGCTGCCATCCATCGTTTCAATCGTCGTTACGTTTATTGCGCTTTACTGGACGCAACGGCGCGTCATCGCTGCCGACGCGGTGGCGATGGAAGTGGAGGACATCCGTCTGACGATGACCGCAAAGCTCGCGGCGTTCGGATTGTGCGGAACTGCGCTTGCGCTTCTGGCGGCTTCGGCGCTCGACCTTGACCTGGGACTGCCGACATTCGTGGCGGGTTGCCTGACCACGGCATTGACTCTGCTCGTAACCCGGCAAAATGCTGCTGGCACGCTGAGGGATATCTCCTGGAGTGTACTCCCACTTGTCGCAGGCCTGTTCGTTGTCGTCGAGGCTTTGAATCAAACGGGGATGATCGATAATCTCGCGTACTATCTCTCCGAAAGTGCGACGAGCGCGCCGCTGCAAACTGCGGCAGCCGCCGGTGCGGCGGTGGCGCTGGTGTCCAACCTCGTCAACAACCTACCAGCGGGACTTGTCGCCGGCAGCGCCGTTCAAGCGGCAGACATATCCGACAAGATCGGCGGCGCGGTGCTGATTGGCGTCGATCTCGGTCCCAACCTTTCGATCACCGGATCTCTGGCAACGATATTGTGGCTGACCGCGATGCGGCGCGAAGGCTTGCGCATCGGTGCCTGGAGCTTCTTGAAGATCGGCGTCGTGGTGATGATCCCGGCCCTGATCCTTTCCCTTGCCGTCCTCATCCTTCAGTAAGGCGCCGGTCTTCTTTCAAAGTGGCGCTCAGTTATCCGCCACGCAGCGTCCCAGTAATCAGCCGCCGTTACTTCTTGTGGCATTCCTGCTCATTCACGGTGTTAGGCGTTCCATTAAGAAATCGGGCAGCGCGCCATGCGCTTCGGAGATCAGAGCGAGTTCGCTTTCGGAACTGGTTGCAAGCACGCCCGTGCGAACAAGGCACGACGTAAGGCCCGCGCCGACTGCGCCCGCGATATCGTGTTCGATGCTGTCTCCAATGCAGACAATGCGATCCGCAGCGATGTTGGAGATCAGGGACTGGGCGTGTTGGTATATTGCGGGGTAGGGTTTGCCGAACCAGCGGACGGGGCCGCCGAGTGTCTCATAGGCAAGCGCGATGCTGCCGGCTCCAGGCGCCGTCCCGCCGCCCATTACGAGTTTGTGCCGATCAGGATTCGTACAGTAGCAGAGGACCCCGCGTTCCGCGGCGGGCCTTAGTCGATCACGATAGGTCGAA
Organism: Shinella sp. M27; assembly: GCF_049199905.1. Taxonomy (NCBI): domain Bacteria; kingdom Pseudomonadati; phylum Pseudomonadota; class Alphaproteobacteria; order Hyphomicrobiales; family Rhizobiaceae; genus Shinella; species Shinella sp. M27. Next base: position 44,445 of record NZ_JBLZPK010000019.1, on the reverse strand, counting down.
AACGGAACCCTCTCCGCTTCACTTCCTGAGATGATGACGATATCGGCGCGCGTTGCATCCTCTGTACTTTCAAAGCCGAGCCGTTCGGCAAGATTGCGATCACCCCCGCTTGAAATCGTCAGACATCGCATAGCGCCGGCGTTTCCGCCGGTCTCATTGGCAAGGATGCTGTAGGCGACGTCGCCGGAGGTCAGAAAATGGTCGAAACCTGCCCGGTCGAACCCGAGTTTGACCAAGCGCTCGGCGTTGTATTCGCCACTGCGGCCGGAGTTTGAAAGGATGATGACGGTTTTTCCGAGCGCCTTCAGATGGCGTAGTGCTGCATTGGCGCCGGTATATGCGCCTTCGTCGTCCCGTAGTACGCCGAACTGATCGATGAAGAAAGCGTCATAGCGCGCCGCCAGGGCGGCAAAAGTGATGTGCTGTACGGTCCTCAAAGCCACCGATCCTTTCCGGCAAGAACAAGCGAAGCGGTGCCGACGGAGGCTTCGGCCGAGCGCGCCGAAAGAAAGGGAACCGCAAGCGTATTTTCCCGCATTCGCGTCCAGCCTGGATTGGCTGCGCCCCCGCCGACCGTTCGGACGGACAACAGTTTTGGGCCGCCCAGCTCAGCAAGCCTGTCATAACCCGATTTTTCGATGGTGGTTATTCCCTCGAGAATTGCCTGGAAGAAGATGACATCATCGGCCGGGCGTGGGCTCAGCCGGGGCGGGTAGGTGGGATCGTTGACAGGAAAACGCTCGCCTGCTGTCACCAACGGGTAGTAGTCGAGGCAGCTCGAAACGTCCGGCTGCAGTTTCGGTGTCATGGATTTCAGTTGGTCGTCGTCGAAGAATTTCCGGATGACCGCGCCGCCCGCGTTCGATGCGCCGCCGGCAAGCCAGAAATCGAGGATGCGATGCGAGTAAATTCCAAAGTTGGCAGCATTTATGGGTTGCGCGCATGCGAGCTTCACAACCAGTGTGGAGCCGAGTGCGGTGACGCCGTCGCCGACTGTCGAAGCGCCCGTTGCGAGGAACGAAGCGCAACCGTCTGTGGTCCCTGCGAAATAGCGGCATCCCGGTGGCAGGCCGAGCGCAAGCCCACTCGCTGTGATCGTCGACAGGGGTGAACCGGCTCGTTTGACCGCAGGCAGCAGGGCGATGTCCATTCCACAGGAATCCAGCCAGTCGGGCCAACACTCGGCAGCAAGATCGTAACCGGTCTTGAGTGCGTTGTTCTCGTCACTCGTCGCGCTGGCGAGGCCAAGAGCCATCAGGATCCAGTCGGCCTGGTGCACGATTGCGTGCACGCCAGATCGACGGGAAAGGTGGATCGCGCGCGCGAGCGCGGAGGTCGCCCCTCGCGCCGGACTGTCCGGGGGCGCCTCGGTGTCAATGCGCTCGACAATGGTGCGGTCGGGGCAGGGATCGTTGTACATCATTGCCTCGCCCACCAGCATCCCGCGGGCATCGATCGCGACGACCGTCCCGGACGTGCCGTCAACGGCGACGCCTTCGAGTGACGCGAAGGTGTTGCGCGAGGCAAGCTCGGCAAGGCAAGACTTGGTGCCGCTCCACCAGGTCGAAGGCAATCGCCCGGCTGCGGCGTTCGGGAATGGGTAAGCAGCGATATCAATCAGGTTGCCGTCGTCGGACAGCAAGGCGGCGCGCACTCCGGAGGTGCCAAGGTCGATGCCAAGTGCGACGGCGGGCTTTCTATCGGTACTCATGCCTGTTTGCTTGCCTTGCGGTCGAGCGCCTGACGATATTGTTCAGCCTCCCAGTGGGTCAGTTCATGCTCCTGATCGGGGCTGAGATAGGCCACCGATGCGCCATCTGGAATGCGGGAGACAACTTCTGCCAGGCAGCGCGCCATCACGCGCCCGCCCGTAGTCAGTTCGTTGGCCAGCAGTACCCCGCGGCCGGGTGCAAGCAGTATCTTCGGGACTGGAAGATTGCGTGAGCGGCGTGCTTCCTTGTAGGCATTTACCGTCTCTCCGTCGGCGAGCACTCCGATCTCGGTACCAAGGAAGATGACGTGATCTGGATAGAGTGAACCGCGCGTCGCGAAGGCCACGTTGACCTGGCTGAGTGCGGTCTTGTGGCTGCCGGCATCCTCGGCCACGTGGAAGTCCGAACCGTTCGCGAGAGCTTGCAGCGCAACCTGGTCGACCTGCGCGCCCGCACGCTCCTTGACGGATAGCGCGGCGGTAACGCGGGCGATGCGCTCACGCACCTCCTCCACTGTCTTGCCGGTTACGATAATGCCGTGGTTGTAAAGGATCAGCACGTCCGGTCGGTTATCGGCAACGCGGTCGATTTCGTAAGCAAGTGGCGTGCCCGGACGACGGTATGGAATGGTCGCCCAGGTCAAGTCGGGAAGTTTCGCCATGTGTTCCGCAATAACGGCTTCCCGGTTTTCGAGCACCGAGAGCGCAATCGCGTTGACACAGTGATAGTGGGCAACGACCGCCTGTGGCAGGGCGGCGTGAAAACTGGTCTCGATCGAGGGGCGCAGACCGGAGGCATTCAGTGCCTGAACGATAAAGTCGGTTGCCTTTTCGGCACTTGGGTCGCCGGCCCGGAGCGCCGCGACCAGCGGCGCCACGGTTACGGGCACCATGATGTCGCGCTCACCGGCATGGGCAAGCCAGGTGCCGGACGCCTTTACCCACATCATGTCATCGCGCTTGAATGAGGTGTTGCCGCCAGCACCTTGCGTCTTCAAAACGTCACTGCCGATTTCCCTCGAAAGACCGAGAAACGCGTCGAAGGCCGGAATGTCTTCCGCCCGAATGCCCGAAGCCATGCTGGCCTCCTCCTCTAGAAAAACCTGTCAGCCATCGTCGGCAATTCGCACCATGATGAGCAAACTTTTCTGTAGATCGTATTGATATGATCGAATGTCGTCAACAGTGAAGAAAATACGTCACATATCTTGATCGCATCGTATTAGTGTGATTATCTTCGTTCATCGGCGAGGGAGACGCCGGAGAGGAGCACCCGTGAACGACACCGAGCGCCACAAGGCTATCATCGACCTTTTGCGGGAAACGCCCTTTGCTTCGGTGCGCGATCTTCAGGAGCGTCTCGGCGCATCTCCCGCCACGATCCGTCGTGACATCGACAAGCTTCATGAATTGGGCCGGGCCCGGAAGGTCTATGGCGGGATTTCCGCCAGCGAGGCGGGCGACAGTGGTCGCCTTTCAGCAAGGCCTTACGACGAGAACCGCGACATCGCGGTCGAGGCAAAGCGGGCAATCGCCGCCGCCGCTGCGGATCTCGTGCGCGACGGTGATTCCATCATCGTGCATGCCGGCTCGACATGCTATCAACTGGGCACTCTCCTGGCGCGGCGCAATCTTCGTGTCTGGACCAATTCGATGCCGCTTGCCGCTCATCTTGGCGAGCATGGCACTTGCCAGCTGTCGGTCGCCGGCGGTGAGCTCTACCGTGAGCCGGGCATAATTCACGACCCTTCGGTGGGATCCCCTGGCTTCTTCGCCTCGCGGTTCTTTGTCGGCACGCAGGGCATCAGTAGCAAGGGGCTGCTCGAGTCCCATCCGTTGCTCGTCAAGGTCATCGGCGAGCTCGCGGCCTGCGCGGATGAGATCGTTCTGCTGGCCGACAGCCGGAAGTTTTCGATCCAGCCGCGCAACATTGCCCTGCCTTTGTCGCGCATCGGAACGATCATCACGGATGACGGCTTGACCGATGCCGCCGCCAAGATGATGGAAGATGCCGGCGTCAGCATCGTGATCGCAACCACCGGGGGGGCAAATTGAGCCAGTTCCCCATCGCCGTCTTTGATCTCGGTAAGACGAATTCCAAGCTGTTCATCGTTTCGGCGGAGGGCCGGGTGATCGATGAGGCGCGAACCCGGCCCGTCTGGCGCGAGCACGCGGATCTGCGCGTTCTGGATGATGTCGCTTTCTTTCGCTGGATGGAGGATGAGCTGGCGCGGGCAGTTGCGACGCACGGTGTCGATCGCATGATCTTCTCGGGGCACGGTTGCACATTTGCGCTTGTTGCGGGCGATGCGCTCGTTCACGCAATTCTGGACTATGAGCAGGAGCCGCCCGCCGAGATCGCCAGCCATATCGACGCGATGGCGCCCGAATTCAACGAAACCTATTCGCCGCCGCTGCCGCTGGGTTTCAACTATGGGCGGCATCTGCTGTGGCTGAACGAGCGGGACCCGGGGCTCATCGCCAAGGCTGATGCCATCCTCGCCTATCCGCAGTTCTGGACCTGGAAGTTCTCCGACAGGCTTGTCTCGGAGGTTTCCTATCTCGGCTGCCATTCCAATCTTTGGGCGCCGCTGCAGGACGATTTCAGCAGCCTCGTCCATCGCATGGGCTGGCGCGGCCAGATGCCGGAATTCGCGCGTGCTGGCAGCGTTATTGGCGCGCATACGGTGACGCTCGACGACGGGCGCAGCACGAAGGTCGCGGTGCATAACGGCGTGCATGACAGCAATGCCGCGCTTTACTTCTACCGCTCGCTCGGCTTCTTGGATTTTACGCTTATATCGACCGGCACATGGGTCGTCATCTTCAATACGGCAAGTCCGCTTGAAAAGCTCGACGCCGCGCGCGACATGTTGGCCAACGTCACCGTCGACCATCAGCCGGTCGCGACCATCCGCTTCATGGGCGGTCGGGAATATGATGTGGCAAGCGGGGGCTGGGCACAGCCGGTTTCTCCGGAGGCGGTGGCGACGGTGATCGCCAAGCGTGCTTTTGCCTTGCCATCCTTCGCGCTTGGCGGCCCGATGCCTGGCCATGAGGGACGTTTCGTTGGCCCGGCGGTCGAAGGCGAGGAACAGGCGGCGGTCGCCATGCTCTATGTCGCGCTGATGACGGATCTGTCTCTCGACCTCATCGGCTCGACCAATGCGATCGTCATCGACGGCGGCCTTGTGAAAACGGGACTTTATGCCCCCGTTCTCGCGACGCTTCGCGCGCATCAAACCGTGCACACAAGCGCCAATCCAGAGGGTAGCGCCTTTGGTGCCGCCGCACTTGTCTTCGACGCGATTGGTCGAAATCCCTTCGTCAACGATTGCGTGGTCGCCGAACCTGCACGCATTCCCGGTCTCGACGAATACCGGCGGGAATGGCGGCACCAGGTCGATGCCATGGCATCGGGTGAATGGGCCTCGCGAAAGGAGAAGCGTGCATGACGGCAGCGGCGAACGGGCAGCGCGCGCTCCTAGAGATGCGCGATATCAGCAAGACCTTCGGTGCGTCGAAAGCCTTGTCGCAGGTGAGCCTTGCGGTCCATTCCGGCGAAGTGCACGCTTTGATGGGCGAGAACGGCGCGGGCAAGTCGACGCTGATGAAGATCCTGTCGGGCGCTTACACGGCCGATCCGGGCGGCTCGGTGCTGATCGACGGCGAGACGGTGGCGCTCGGCGACCCGTTGAAGGCCAAGGCCTATGGCATTGCGGTCATCTATCAGGAACTTTCGCTCGCGCCGAACCTGACGGTGGCGCAGAACATGTTTCTCGGAAACGAGCCGTCACGTTTCGGCGTTGCCGATCGCGCGGAAATGCGCCGCCGGGCAGAACCTATTCTCAAGCAGCTAGGCATCGGTTTCGACGCCTCCCGCCGCGTCGCGGAGCTGTCGCTCGGCGAACGGCAGATGGTGGAGATCGCGCGCGCGCTGACCACCAATGCCCGCATCATCGTCATGGACGAGCCGACGACGTCGCTGACAAGCCGCGAGACCGACAGGCTGTTCGACGTCATTGCCCGTCTCAAAGCCGATGGCATCGCCATCATCTATATCAGCCACCGCATGGAGGAGATCTATCAGCTCTCCGACCGGGTGAGTGTGCTGCGTGACGGCGCCTATGTCGGCACCCTCGACCGTGCGGATCTTTCCGCCAGCAAGCTCGTCTCGATGATGGTCGGCCGGGATCTCTCATCCTTCTACAAGAAGGAGCATCGGCAAGGCGCCGGCGAACGCTCGGCGGTGCTTTCGGTCGAAAAGGTCGGCGACGGCAGCAAGGTGCATGATTGCTCGTTCGAGGTGCGCGCCGGCGAAGTACTCGGCATTGCGGGCCTCGTCGGCTCGGGGCGCACGGAACTGGCGCGCCTCGTCTACGGCGCCGACAACCGGACGTCCGGCGAAGTGATGCTGAATGGCAAGCCGCTTGCGATCAGCTCGCCACGTGACGCGCTGGATGCGGGTATCGCCTACCTCACGGAGGATCGCAAGGCGCTCGGCCTGTTCCTAGACATGTCGATCAGCGACAACATCAATATCGGTGTGATTGCCGATGATGCGAAGGCAGCCGGGGTGCGCAACTTTGCGCGAGCGCAAGAACGGGCATCACATTCGGTGAAGTCGCTCTCGATCCGCACAGCCAGTACGCAAATCAATGTCGGTGCTCTGTCCGGGGGAAACCAGCAGAAGGTGCTGCTTGCGCGTCTGCTCGAGACAAGGCCCAAGGCCATCATCCTCGACGAACCGACACGCGGCGTCGATGTGGGCGCCAAGTCGGAAATCTACCGGATCATCGACGACCTCGCACAGAACGGCATCGCGATCGTCGTCATCTCCAGCGATCTGCCGGAAATCCTCGGTATTGCCGATCGTGTGCTGGTCATGCGTGAGGGGCGGATCGCCGGTGAAGTGACAGGTTCGGCAGAAGTGCCGATCGAGCAGGAGGCGATCATGGCGCTTGCGACCGGCTCAGCCGGCCATGCAGCCTGATTGCGAAGACAGAAACGAAGAAGACGGGACGAAACCATGAGTGCGAGCGAAACCGAACAGGGCCGGATGGAAAAGCTGAAACTGCGCTCGACGCTGACGGCGCTCGGCATGCTGCCGGTGCTTGTACTGTTGGCCATCGGCTTCCATGTGCTCAGCGGCCGGTTCCTTTCGGTCAACAACCTGTCGATCGTCATGCAGCAGGCATCGATCAACACGGTGCTGGCCGCCGGCATGACCTTCGTCATCCTGACGGGCGGTATCGACCTCTCCGTCGGCTCGATCCTTGCCGCCTCCGCCATGATCGCGGTCATCGTCTCGCTGGTGCCGGATCTCGGCATGCTCGGTATTCCCGCGGCGATCGTGGCCGGGTTGGCCTGCGGTTTCCTCAACGGCGCGATCATCGCCTGGCTGCAGCTGCCGCCCTTCATCGTGACGCTCGGCTCGCTCACCGCCATCCGCGGCGTGGCGCGCCTGCTCGGCGGCGACACGACCGTCTTCAACCCGGACCTGCCGTTCGACTTCATCGGCAACGGCTCGCTGTTCGGTGTGCCGTGGCTCGCCGTCATCGCGATTGCCACGATCATCTTGTCCTGGTTCATCCTGAAGCGCACCGTGCTGGGCACCTGGATCTATGCCGTTGGCGGCAATTCCGAGGCCGCGCGGCTGACCGGCATCAAGGTGCCGCTGGTGCTGCTCTTCGTCTACTCGATGTCCGGCCTGCTTTCCGGTGTTGGCGGCGCCATGTCGGCAGCCCGCCTCTATGCGGCCAACGGCCTGCAGCTCGGTCAGGCGTACGAACTCGATGCGATCGCCGCCGTTATCCTCGGTGGCACCAGCTTTGTCGGCGGTGTCGGTTCCATCTGGGGCACTCTTATCGGCGCGCTGATCATCGCGGTTCTCTCCAACGGCCTCATTCTGGTCGGGGTTTCGGACATCTGGCAGTACATCATCAAGGGCCTCGTCATCATCGTCGCCGTCGGCCTCGATCGCTACAGGCTCAAAGGGCTTAGCCGGACGTGAGGTCCGGCTGAACGAACCGGTCGCAACCGGAGACAACGGCGCGACAAGCGCCACCAAAGGAGGAAAACATGCGTCTTATGTCAAAGTTGCTCGTCGGCACCGCCATGGCTGCCGCGCTCGCCATGCCCGCAGCCGCCAAAGACCTGAACAAGATCGGCATTTCGGTCGGTCTGCTCGGCAATCCGTTCTTCGTCGCCACGATCAAGGGCATCGAGGACCGCGCCAAGGAGATCAATCCGAATGTCGAAGTCATCTCCGTCTCGGCCGACTATGACCTCAACAAGCAGGTCTCGCAGATCGACAGCTTTATTGCCGCCGGCGTCGATATCATCATGCTGAATGCCGTCGATGCGAAGGCAATCGCACCCGCCGTGAAGAAGGCGCAGGCCGCCGGCGTCGTCGTTGCCGCATTCGACGTCTCCGCGCCGGGCGCCGACGTCACCGTCATGACCAACAACGTCAAGGCCGGCGAAGAGGCCTGCAACTACATCGCTGAAAAGCTTGGCAACAAGGGCGATGTCATCATCATCAACGGCCCGGCTTCCTCGTCGATCCTCGAACGCGTTCAGGGTTGCAAGGATGCGCTCGGCAAGCATGCCGACATCAAGATTCTGTCCGACGACCAGAATGGCCAGGGTTCGCGCGATGGTGGCCTTGCCGTCATGCAGGGCCTGCTGACCCGGTTCGACAAGATCGATGCCGTCTTCGCGATCAACGACCCGACAGCGATCGGCGCCGAGCTTGCCGCTAAGCAGCTAAACCGCAGCGAATTCTTCTTCACCGCGGTCGATGGCGCGCCGGATATCGAAACGTCGCTCGCCAGCGGCAATTCGATGATCAAGGCGTCGGCATCGCAGGACCCCTATGTCATGGCCGGCCAGGCATTGAAGCTCGGCGTCGAGGTTCTGAACGGCACCAAGCCGGCTGAGCCGGTCGTGCTGCTCGATCCGCAGCTCATCACGGCAGAAAACGTCAAGGATTACAAGGGCTGGACCGCAGCCCGCTAACTCTTCCTCCCAGATGGACGGGCACGCAGGCGAAAGCGGCGTGCCCGTCCGACCTTCTTCCAATCGATTTCAGAAAGTAGCCGGGATCATGTCGAAAATCGGTGTCCATTCCTTTGTCTGGAGCGCAGGCTCTTCACGCGAGGAGCTTGAAAAGGCGCTCGAGAACACGCACCGGTTGGGCTACAAGCTCATTGAGTTTTCTTATCTTGATCCGCAACAGGTCGATGTGAAGTGGCTTGCCGGCCGCATCCGGGAACTCGGCCTCGACGTGGCGATTAGCATGGGGCTTCCGCCGGAAGGTGACATTTCTAGCGATGATCTCTCGGTCGTCTCAAACGGCGTCGACATCCTAGACCGTGCGGTCGCACTGGTGCGCGATCTCGGCGGCACGAAATTGGCGGGTATTCTCAGTTCCGCTCATGGCAAGCTGGAGCGTAGTCTCACCCGGAAGAACTGGGACACGAGCGTCTCAACCTTGTCGAAGGTTGCCGACCGGGCAAAGACTGCAGGCGTTACGCTCAACCTCGAAATCGTCAATCGCTTCGAGAGCAATATGCTGAATACTGCAGCTCAAGGTCTTGCGTATATCAACGACACTGGCGCTTCGAACGTGTTTCTGCATCTCGACACGTTCCATATGAACATCGAGGAGGCCGATGTTGGCCTAGCCATCCGCCATGCCGCTGACAAGATCGGCTATATCCATATCGGCGAGAGCCATCGTGGCTATCTCGGCACTGGTACAATCGACTTTGCGACGATCTTCGATGCGCTGGTCGCCATCGGCTGGGACGATTACGTCACCTTTGAATCTTTCTCTACGACCATTGTAGACAAGGACCTTTCGCTGAAAACGGCCATCTGGCGCAATCTTTGGGATGACAACGTCGCGCTTGCCCGGCACGCGCATCGTTTCATCGAACTCGGCATGGATACAGCTCGCCTTAAGAGCAAGCTTGTTAGCACGCCTCATCTTCCCGCCTAGCCGCGCCTCGGTGGTGTTCGAGCTTACGGCTGAGAACCATGTTCTCAAGACGGCAATGGCTTCGGCGTACCACCTGCGCGGTGATGGATGCCAAGTCCGGAGGCATGCAGAGCATCGGAAGCGAGAGTGCTCACACGGCAATATGTGAAGTCGAAGGATGCGACACAAAACTGTTTTGCATCATTTCCACTAGCGAATGGCTTGTACCTCCTCGATCAGCCAATCCCGGAATCGTGCGAGAGCGGGATTGCCGTTCATGCTCTCTTTGGTGCAGATGAATTTGTAAGATTCTTCCGGCTGAAACATATCCTCGGAGAGGATGCAGAGCGTACCCCGCGCGACGTCCGCCTCCACGAAGGCGCGATGCGAGAAGCCGATGCCGTGGCCGGACCGGGCGGCAGCGAGCAGTGTGTGCTGGTCGTCGAAGAAGAGGTTAGCGATCGTGCGCGTTTCCTGCAGGTTGTTGTGAGCGAACCAATTTTTCCAGTCGCTCGCATCACGATAGTGAAGGCGCGCGACGTTTTGGCTAAATAGAATGTCGGTGTCGGGTTCGACGCTCGCCAGCAGGGCTGGGCTGCACACTGGCACAAGGCGCTCGCGCAGCACCTCAATCGCATGTTGGCCCGCCGGCGGGTTGAGGCAGTACTTTATCTGCGCGTCCTCGCGCTCTTGGCCGCCGCTTCGTTCTTCCAGGTTAATGAGATGGAGCTGAATGCCGGGGTTCTGGGCAAGAAAAGCTGCCATACGGGGCACGAGCACCTCCATTGCGAAGAACGGGCCGGTCCGGATGCGCAGTATCCTCGTATCGTTCTCCTGACCAATAAGCGACAGGGCGTTGGCGATTTCCTCAAAGGCACGCGCGCAGACATCGAGCAGGAGGCTGCCTTCCGAGGTGAGGCTGACGCCGCGCGCATTGCGCTCCAGTAAGCGCCGGCCCAGCCGCTCTTCGAGGTGCTTGATCTGGTGGCTCACGGCGCCCTGGCTGACGGCAAGTTCGTTCGCCGCCGCCGTGAAGCTTCGGTGGTGACCCACAGCCTCGAAGGCGCGGAGGGCGCGCAGGTTAGCGAGCTGCTTTCGGCGTTGGCGTTCGGTCATTGGACATGAGAAAAACTAATGATCAAGAATATATCTTTTGCATTGTTGCGCCGCTATCTCAACAGTAATTCTATGGGGGCAGAATGAAAATGGACTGGATGCCCCATTTCTGCGCGCCTCTGAAATTTCAATGTTTTATTTCCGACTTCGGTGCCTGGCGTGCCGGGTGGAGCGCGTGTGGCAGGCAATCCGGCAGCAAAGAAGAACGAGGGAACGATGATGAAAAAAATGAAGCTTTATGCATGCGCAGCGATGGCGCTCGTGCTGACCGGCGCGCTTTCGGCGAAGGCAGAGACAATCCGCATGGGAGCAGAGGGCGCTTACCCGCCCTTCAACTATGTCGCCGAGGATGGCCAGCTAAAGGGCTTCGACATCGATCTCGGCAACGCGATCTGCGCCGAGCTGAAGGCTGAGTGCGAATGGAGCGTCAACGAGTGGAGTGGCATCATTCCAGCACTCCAGGCCAGCAAGTTCGACATCATCGCCTCCTCCATGGCCATCACCGACGCGCGCATGGAAAAGGTCAGCTTCTCCGACCCCTACTACTTCAACACCATGCGTTTTGTAGCGCTAAAGGAGCTTGGTCTTGCCGACGTCAAGCCGGCCGCGGCGAAGGACCTCGTAATCGGTACGCAATCCGGCTCGATTGCCGTCGACATGCTCAAGCAGTTTTTCCCCGACAACGAGGTGAAGCTTTATCCGACGCTCGGTGAGGCCTTCCTTGATATGAAGAGCAGCCGCCTGGACCTTCTGGTTGAATCCAAGATCGCCAGTGCCGACTGGCTGGCGCAGGACGAGGATTGCTGTGTTTTCGTGGGCGAAGAGTTCCTGCAGGACGGCACGCTGGGAGCTGGCCTTGCTTTCCGCAAAGATGACGATGCCCTGCGCGAACGTGTGAACGCCGCCCTCGCCGAACTCGTGAGCAATGGCACCTACGACACGATCCGCAAGAAGTATTTCGACTTCGACATCCGTCAGAAGCCGAAGAATGCGAGCGAGCTCTTCGGCAAGTAACCCGATCCAGACAGGCGTAAACTATGGCAAGGCCCGGCTGCGGGCTTTGTCTGCCGTCAGCACGTGCCGAGACAGGTCATGGACATATTATCCCTTCTAGTCATCGGGCCTGGCGGCTGGGGTGACGAGATTTTGTGGGGTCTCTGCGTCACCCTCGCCCTCGCCCTTGCAACCTTTCCGGTGGCCATCGTGCTGTCCTTCGCGATCCATTGTGCGCGCTCCTCGTCGCTGGCGCCGGTGCGGATCGTCGGGCAGGCCTATGCGACCGTTTTCAAAAGCCTGCCGGAAATTCTGACGCTCCTTATTCTCTACTATCAGGCGCAGGCCGTGCTGAGCTGGCTGGTGCGACGTTTCCTTCCGCAGGCCGACCTTTCCATCAGTCCCTTCTTTGCCGGACTCGTGGCGCTGAGCCTTGTGATCAGCGCCTATGGCAGCGAGGTCGTGCGTGCGGCGATGAACGCCGTCGGCAACGGACAATTCGAGGCTGCGGCTGCACTCGGTCTCTCGCGAGCAAGATCCTTCCACAAGGTGATCCTGCCGCAGCTCTGGCGCCATGCGCTGCCCGGCTTCGGCAATCTCTGGGTCATCCTTCTCAAGGATACCTCCCTCGTTTCCGTCATCGCGCTGAGCGATCTCACCCATGTCGCGGTCATCGCGATCAATACGACGCGCGAGCCGTTCCTGTTCTATCTGGCCATCGGCACAATCTATGTCGGGCTGGTGACGCTGTCCTCTCTGGTGCAGAAGGTACTCGAAGGGCGGGCTTCGCGTGGGTTCACTGCCGCAGGGGGCCAGCATGCTTGACCTTTGGCTGGACAACTGGACGCTCTGGCGCGATGGACTCTTCACCACGATCGGCCTCACGGCATCCGCCATCGTTCTCGGCTTCTTCCTGGCGGTGCCGATCGGCGTGGCGCGCTCGCGCGCAACGGGCCTCCTGGGGTTTCTGGCACTCGGCTACGTCAATGTCCTGCGCGGATTGCCCATGCTGGTGCTGCTCTTCCTGATCTACTACGGTGCCGGACAATTCAGCGGCGAACTGCGGCAGGCGGGGCTCTGGTGGTTCTTCCGCGACGCCTATTATTGCGGCCTGCTCGCGCTTATCCTGAACACTGCCGCCTATCAGGCGGAGATCATCCGCGGCAGCCTCGATACGATCTCCCGCTCCATTCTGGAAACCAATGCCGCGCTCAACCTTACCCGCTGGGTGGCCTTCCGGCGTGTGCTCTTGCCGATCGCCCTTTCCAAGGCCCTCCCGGCACTCGGCAATGAAGTGATCCTGCTGCTGAAATCCACATCGCTTCTGGCTGTCATCACGGTGTTCGATCTGATGGGCCAGGCGCGCTTCATCTTTTCGAAGACCTTCGATCTCAGCGTCTACTACGTTGCAGCTGCCCATTATCTCGTCGTCGTGCTCTTCATTGAATGGGGTGTGCGGCGGATCGAGACCCGCACCCCCTGGGTCGCTCGGTAGGAGAGAAGTCATGGAAGAGCTGCCCGCCGTCCGCTTCGAAAAGCTCAACAAGTTCTATGGTGCATTCCATGCGCTGAAGGATATCGAGCTTGCGATTTCCCCTGGAGAACGCATCGTCCTGTGTGGGCAGTCCGGCTCGGGCAAATCGACGCTCATCCGTTGCGTCAACCGGCTCGAAGCCCACCAGTCAGGTGCGCTGACGGTGGACGGCATCGTGCTCGACGACCGGCCGGCGACCGTACGGGCCGTGCGAAACCGCGTCGGCATGTGCTTTCAGCATTTCAACCTCATCCCGCATCTCTCCGTGCTCGGCAACTGCACCCTCTCGCCCATCCATACCCATGGGGTCGCACGGGCGGAGGCCGAGGCGTTTGCCATGGAACTGCTTGCCAGCGTGCGCATGGACGGGCACGCCGGCAAGTTCCCCTACCAGCTTTCAGGTGGTCAGCAGCAGCGGGTTGCCATAGCCCGCAGCCTCTGCCTCAAGCCCCAGGTCATGCTGTTCGATGAGCCGACCTCAGCGCTTGATCCCGAGTCGATTACCGAAGTGCTCGAGGTCATGGCCAAGCTCGCCGCGAATGGAATGACGATGCTGTGCGTGACCCACGAAATGGGATTTGCGCGCCGCATCGCCGACCGTATTGTTTTCATGGAAGGGGGCGAGATCGTCGAGGCCGTTGCTCCCGACACTTTCTTCAGTCCAAAGGCCGCGCTCCGTTCTCGTCGTTTCCTCAGCCGCATCGCGCATTGAGGTTCGCCATGGAGCGCCCGACACCAAACTCATTCGTTTCGTCATTGTCTGCCGCGTAACGGCAGGGAAGGGTTTTCATGTCCTATCGTGTCGCTATCATCGAGTTTATCAACGAATCTAATACCTTCACTTTGAACCGGACCGGTATCGAAGATTTTCACGCGTCGCATTATTTCAAGGGTGAGGAAATCCCGCACAATTTCGAGGGCACGGGTTCGGAGGTCGGCGGAGCAATCGAGATTGCGCGGGAAAAAGGCTGGACGCCGGTCTACATCGTCGCGGCACATGCTGAGCCGAATGGTATCATCCGCGAGGAGGCGCGCGCCGAGATAACGCAGGAATGCCTGTACCGACTGCGCGAAAGCGGCCCTTTCGACGGGATATTCGTCGCGCTGCATGGCGCCATGGTCACCGAGACGGACGAGGATGGCGACTGTCAGTTCCTTCGGGAGGTTCGTTCCGTCGTGGGTGACGACATCCCGGTGGCCATTACACTCGATCTCCACGCCAATGTGTTCGACGACCTTGCGGCGCTCGTGCAGATTTCCATCTCGTTTCGAACCTATCCGCATGTCGATATGCGGGAAGTCGGCGTCAGGGCTTGCGTTCTGCTGCACGACGCGATGGCTGGCGAGATTGTACCGAAACTCGCCATCGCCCGCCCGCCCATGCTGCTCGGCTGCGACGACGGGCGCACCACCGACAACGGTCCGATGTGCCGCCTTCTTGAAAGGGCTGATGCCGAAGCTGCGGCACCAGGCATCCTCAATGTCTCGGTCAATGCCGGCTTTACGGATGCCGATGTCTGGGCCGCCGGGCCAAGCGTCGTCGTTACATATGATAGTGCGGTTGCGCAGACGGAGGTGGCAGAGCGTGTTGGCGAGCGCCTTTGCGCCGCCATCTGGTCCTACCGTCACGAATGGGCGCAGCCGGTGCCGCTTGTCGAATGTATCGCGGCGCTGAAGGATGCCGACCCTGCGGATGGCATTGTTGTGGTGGCGGACTTTTCCGACAATCCGGGCTCGGGCGCCTACAGCGATTGCACCGCACTGATCGCGGCCATGCTGCAAGCGAAACTATCCAATGCCGCCGCCGGAGCATTGCTCGATCCAGAGGCTGTCGCGGAGATCGCCGCAACCGGTGTCGGGGATGACATAACCGTGACGATCGGTGGGCGAAAGGACCCTACAGTCGGGGGAGGCCCGCTGACGGTATCAGGCAGGGTGATGGCCATCAGCGATGGCCGTTTCGTATTCGAGGGACCTATGTTTACCGGGCTGCCGGGTACCTGTGGCCGGAGCGTTTGCCTGCGTGTCGACGGCATCGATATAATGATCGTTTCGGAGCGCATGCAGATGCTGGACAAGAACATCTTCCGCGCGGTGGGCATCGAGCCAACGGAAAAAGCGATCCTTGCGGTGAAGTCAATGCAGCATTTCAAGGGCGCCTTTGGCCCGATCGCGGCCCGCATGATCGTCATGGATGCCGGCGGACTCAGCTCACCGGATCTTGCTCGGCGAAGCTATGTTCACGTTCGACGGCCTGTCTATCCGCTGGATCTAAAATGAACACCGTCAAGGTAATGCGGCCGCGCGCGTTGACAAAGTGACCTCGCGTTACAGACGGAGCGAGCTGTCGTTTCCTGACTTCAAAGTGGTACACCTAACCGTCCATAACACGCCGAACCTTTTCAGCTAGTTGCTCCAGACTGAAAGGCTTTTGAAGCAACTGGGTGCCCGCATCCAAGATGCCGTTATGAACGACGGCGTTGCGGGTATAGCCGGTGGTGTAGAGCACCTTCAACTCACCTAACTTTTTCGTTGCGAGCGTTGCGAGTTCGCGGCCCGTCATCTCCGGCATGACGATATCAGTAAAGAGGAGCGCGGGCTTGAGACCCGTTCCCAAGAGGGCAAGCGCTGCCGCGCCGCTTTCGGCCTCCATCACTGTGTAACCAAGTTCACGCAGCGCCTCCACCGAGAAGTTGCGCACCCGTTCGTCATCCTCCACCACCAACACGAGTTCACCGTGTGCGCCGCGAGCAGGCTCAGCATTCTGCGGCGAAACCTCTCTGGTTTCCGTCTCACCGTAATGACGGGGTAGGTATAGTTTCACGGTGGTACCGTGGCCCGGTTCGGAGTAGATCTTCACGTGTCCGCCGGACTGGCGCACGAAGCCAAAAACTTGGCTCAGGCCGAGGCCGGACCCCTTGCCGACTTCCTTTGTCGTGAAGAAGGGATCGAAGGCTTTCGCGAGGGTGTCGCCGCTCATCCCTGTTCCGGTATCGGTGACCGCAATCATCACATACTGGCCGGGCGACATCGAATGTTCCTGGGCATAGTCCTCGGATACGAAGGTGTTTGCCGTTTCGACGGTGAGCCGGCCGCCGTTCGGCATCGCATCGCGGCCGTTCACGGCAAGATTCAGGATCGCATTCTCAAGCTGGCTGACATCCGCACTTATGCGCCATAGTCCAGCGGCGAGCACGGTTTCAACCTGGACTTGCTCCCCGAGAGCCCTCGTCAGCAGGTCGCTCATGCCCGCAACCATGCGGTTCGGTTCGATTATCTCAGGCTGCAGTGGCTGGCGGCGGGAAAAGGCGAGCAGACGTTGGGTGAGAGCTGCTGCACGGTTTGCACCGTCCTTGGCGGCTTCGATATAACGCCCAAGATCGGTTTCCCCGCGCGCGAGGCGCCTTTCGAGCAGATTCATGGCGCCCAGAATGACGGCGAGCATATTATTGAAATCGTGGGCGACACCGCCGGTGAGCTGCCCGACCGCCTCCATCTTTTGTGCCTGCCGTAACTGCGCTTCCGCCTCCAACAGCCGGACTGTACGTTCTTGCACCGCCTTTTCAAGCTCCTCACGAGATCGGGCGAGAACCTCCCGTGCGTCGACGATGTCCTGAATGTCCGTGCAAGATCCGAACCAGCGGGTGATTGCACCATGTTCGTTGCACACAGGTTGCGCGCGGCCCAGCACCCAGCGATATTTTCCGCTTCGATGACGGAGCCGATACTCGATGTGATAAGGCTCTCCTGTCTCCAGGCTATGCCGCCAGACCGACCAAGCACGGTCCTGATCCTCGGGGTGGAACATTCCGGCCCAGCCCTCGCCATCGGTCGAGCCTGGCGGAACGCCGGTGAAATCGTACCAGCGCTGATTATAGTAGTCGTGGAATCCGTCTGGTGTGGTCGACCAGATCATCTGGTCGATGGAGTTGGTGATGGCCCGGAATCGCTCCTCACTGTCGCGCAGTGCCGCCTCGGCAGTTTTGCGGTTGGTTATGTCGAAGCTGATGCCGGGGAAACGCAGAGGCGTTCCGTCGGGTGCGAGCGTTGGTCGGCCTTCGGCGATGACCCATTTATGGGTGCCGTCCGGCTGATAGAGGCGGTATTCCTGGGAGAAGATACCGCCGTCTTTCAATGCCGCAGCGATTGCCTTTTCCACGCAGGGGAGATCGTCGGGATGAATAGCCGTGAAGAAGTCGGTGATAGGCGCGCCAGAGGCGGCCTTCTCGCGGGGCACGCCGTAAAGCTTCGCGAAGCGCGCATCGGCGATCACCCGGTCATTGGGAACATCCCAGTCCCAGGTGCCTACCGTATCCGATGCACGCAGAGCGTACTCCAGCCGCTCCTCACTGGCGCGCAACGCGCGTTCGGCCGATAGGCGCGCCGTCGTTTCGTTGCCTTGGTTGAATATGCCGAGGACCTTGCCGTTCGGCCCGAAGATCGGCGCGAAGCTATAATCCCAATGGGTCTGCTGTATGCGGCCGCCGCGCTTCATGGGCAGCATCTGATCGGCGACCGAAAATCCCTGGCCGGTCTGCAGTACCGCGAGGAGTTGGGGCTCGATCACATGCCAGATATCGGCCCAGACCTCGCGAGCCGGACGCCCCAGCGCCCATGGATGTTTTTCCCCGGCAATTGGCGCCCAGGCGTCATTATAGAGGAGGCGGAGGTCGTCGCCCCAGTAAAGGGCTGTCGGAATCGCAGTGGTGAGGCATAGGCTCAATGCCATCCTCAGTTCCTGCGGCCAGTCGGCTTCGCCACCAAAGGACGTTTTCTCCCAGTCGATCGCCCGGATACGTTGGTCCATTTCGCTGATTGCGTTGGGAGTAAAAGTCATTTTGCCGTTTCTCAAGATGTCTCGGGCTTATATGGTGACGTCCGCGGAATTGGAAAGCGTGGTAAATCTGTGAAATTTTTGAAAAAATGGAAAGGAACATAAGAGGGACAGTGTGCGCCCACGCGGTCCAAGGCTGCCGAGCGCGCCTCGATGCTAGGAACGCATACGGCTGGCAGGCAGGGAGGCGTCTTTCGCCGCTATTTGATTGTCGAGTTCGGCGATCACATTGACGAGGCTATAGGGCTTCGCGAAAATCCGGACCGCTGCCGGCAACGCCGCTTTTTCCAGATCGCCCCTGCCTGAAACGACGATCCTGGCAGCTTCAGGCCGGCAATTGCTGAACAGTTCCAGCAGATCGAGGCCGCTCAGCCCACCGGGCAGATCGACGTCCGTCACCAGACCGTCGATTTCGGCGTGCCTTGCCATGTGTCCGATGGCTTCCAAGACATTGGACGCTGCCAATACCCTATAACCCTCGCCCTCCAAAGCTTCGATCAGGATAAGGCGAATGAGCGGTTCGTCCTCGACGACGAGAATGGTGGACTGCGACACGGCCATCGGTATCTCCAATTCGCTGGTTTACACACAACGTGCACCCCTGGAATTTCGCCCGTCCCCAAGAGCAGTCTTTGCGAACAATCTTAATAAAATGCAAACAGCGTTTTTTCTATTGGGGCTTACATCCTTGAAATTAGAAATATCTAGGTTCGCACGGCTATTTGCGCCAGCGGAAGAGCTGCCTGACTTGGATGCCGGCCGCGCAGGCAACCTTCAAGATCGCTCCATCAGGCTGGCCTGCCCCCTGCAAAGTGATCCTTCATGACGTATGGCTTATAAGCCTCAGAAGGACATTGAAATGGCAGCGAAAAGACACAAGGCAGATGAGATCGTCACGAAGCTTCGTCAGGTTGACGTGCTGAATGCACAGGGAAAGTCGATGGCGGAAGCGATCCGGTCGATAGGCGTGACGGAAGTTACATATTACCGGTGGCGGTCTGAATACGGCGGCCTGAAGGGCGACCAGGTGAAGCGGCTGAAGGAACTGGAGGCCGAGAATGCCCGGCTTCGGCGTGCAGTTTGCGATCTCACGCTTGACAAGACGATCCTTGCCAAGGCCGCCAAAGGGAAACTTCTGAGCCCCGCCCGCCGCGCTTGCGTTGATGATGCCATCGAGGAACTTGGGCGTGTCCGAACGCCGGGCATGCCGGGTTGTCGGCCAGCATCGTTCGACGCAGCTGCAAGATCGCAAAGACCCCGGATGACGAAGCAGCGTTGACCGCCGACATCACGGCGCTCGCTCTCCAGTATGGCCGCTATGGCTATCGGCGCATCACTGCGATGCTGCATCGGGCTGGCTGGATGGTGAACGTCAAGCGGGTCGAGCGTATCTGTTGGCGGGAGGGGCTGGAGGTGCCTCACAAGCAACCCAAGCGTGGACGGTTATGGTTGAACAACAGCTCGTGTATCCGGCTTCGACCGGAATACCCCAACCATGTCTGGTTCTACGACTTCGTCGAGGATCGCACGCACAAAATCCGCTCAACGTTATCGACGAATTGACGTGGGAATGCATCGCCATCAGGGTCGAGAGAAAGCTGAAGTCAATGTCATCGACGTGCTTTCCGACCTCTTCATCCTGCGCGCCGAAAGACACCCTTATTCGTTCGGACAATGGCCCGGACTTCATCGCCAAGGCGCGACGGGAGTGGATCGCGACAGTGGGTGCCAAGACAGCCTACATCATGCCGGGCAGTCCATGGGAGAACGGTTATTGCAAGAGTTTCCACTCGAAACTCCGCGATGAGTTGCTACGGAGAAATCTTCTACACGCTCAAGGGTGAGACGGAAATCAATCGATCCAGTGAAACGATTGCCTATCGAACAAGATCATCATCGAAAACTGGAGACAGCATTACAACACCGTGTGGCCCCACTAATCGCTGGGCTACAAGCCACCGGCACCCGAAGCAGCCGTCTTGCCTTGCCAGAACGGACCGGCGTCAACAACGGCAGTGGCCAGCAGGCCGAGCTGCAATAAAATTCCAAACGGATCACCATACGGGGCAGATCAATTTGGCGTTGATGTCACCACGTCGCAGCCAAGTGGGGTGATGCGACGAAGCTCCCTGGCAACGCTGTGACCGGCGGCGGTGTACACACGCTTTCCTGCAGGTAGACCAGAGCGTTCATAAACCCATGGCGAGAAAACGGCTTGGGTATTACGCCGTGAGCACCGGCGAAGTCCTCCGGAATTTTCTTGGGATTAGCCGTCACGAATATGATGATGGTGTGTTCCCAGCGCTGCCGGATATATGCGCACACCTCAAGGCCATTGGTGTTGCGAGCAAGCTGCATATCGACGAAAGCGATGTTGGGCGCGCTCCGGATATTCAAAGCCTCAACGTCATAGAGCGATGCGGCCGCCCCGACGACAGTATGTCCTGCATCCTCCACCATCATTTCAACGTCCATGACAAGGAGAGGCTCATCTTCTACGATGAGAATGCTCAAAGGTGGTTTCGGCCTGTCCATTATGAATTCCGATCATTCAATGTGAGCGTAACGCGTGTTCCCTGCGGTAGGTTTGACCAGGCGACTGTAGAATTTGTCTGAGCGGCAAGTCGGTTGATGAGCGTCTGGCCGAGGCCGACAGGTGGTTGGCTCTGCATGCCTTTCCCGTCGTCGTCCACCACAACCGTCGCGGTGTCTCCATTCGATACTCCGGTAATCGCGATTGTGCCGGCTCTGCCATCAGCCAAGCCGTGCTTGATGGCATTCGTGAGAATTTCGTTCAAAACCAGTCCAAGGGAGGACGCCTTGTCGGCGGCGACCAATATGGGTTCCACATTCGATGTGAGCAAAATATTGCCGCGCCCACTCGAGCCGATCACATCTTCGGCGAGCTTGGCCGCGAATTCTCCGATATCGAACTTTGTTACATCGTCTGACTGATAAAGCGTGCGATGAACCGTCGCGAGAGCATCGATGCGTTCCATCATATTCTCGAGCTTCGACGCGATCACGGGGTCACCGATTGCCCGTGACTGGAGCCGCAAAAGCGATCCAATCATGGTGAGATTGTTTTTGACGCGGTGATCGACCTCATGCAGCAGCAGTGTCTTTGCCTCAAGTGCGGCCTCGAGCTCCGCAGTGCGCAGTTTCACCTGCTCTTCGACAATCGATTTCTGCTCGCTGACAATTTCGTTGGCTTTTACGTGCTTGCTCACGTCGAGTTGTGAGGCAAAGAAAAACTGGATTGTGCCGTCATCATTTCGTACCGGGCTGAGGTAGAGGGCGTTCCAAAACGTCGAGCCATCTTTGCGATAGTTCAACAAGTCTATGGAGAGGCTGACACCATTGGAGATAGCGTCCCGGATTTTTGAAACCGCGGCTTTATCCGTCTCAGGTCCCTGGAGAAAGCGACAGTTTCTTCCAAGCACCTCGTCTTGACCGTAACCGGTCAGCAACTGGAACGCCTCGTTGCAGAAGACGATTGGATTGTCGGGCTGGGAGGGGTCGGTGATCACCATTGGCATGCGTGTCGCACGTACAGCCGCGGCAAACGGATCGCCCCTTCCATGCGAGTAATGAAGCCTATCCGTCAGGTGCCAATCATCTCGCTGCTCCAAGGTTGCTCCAATCATTGATGCGTTGCGATTTTGCGTTGCGGAAAACGGCTTGGACAGCGAATTTGTTCCGCAGCGATAGTCACCCTAAACACCTCGTGACATCTGTTGACACAGTCATGGTGAGCTGCCACTGACGGCCATGATCAGTCGCCAGTCACGCAATGTATCGCTTACCCCCGAACTCGAGGGTTTCATCAACGATAGCCTGGCATCAGGCGACTACGCCAATGCCAGCGAGGTCGTCCGTGCGGCCCTTCGCTCGCTCCGTGACGGCGGATATGCGACCTCGGCCGCACGCTTGTCTGGCTGGCCGATAGGAGGCGGTGAGTGCGGCGCTCTCATACGCGAAATGGACTGGCACAAGAGCGGTCTGGGCTCTGTGGATACCTGGTCCTATGAGTTGCGCGCGACGGTCGGCAATATCGTTAACTCCCCGGTTGCCAAAGTGCTGATGTGGGGTCCCAAGCATGTGATGCTTTACAACGATGCATACCGGGAAATCGCAGGCGATCGTCATCCCATGGCGATGGGGTCTCCGGTCGCGATAGCGTTTCCTGATGTCTGGGATTGGAACCGTCCAATTCTCGAAACGGGACTGAAAGGCGAGACCACCTTTCACCGAGATCAGCCTATCGTCTTCGAGCGGCCAGACGGTCCTCAAACGATGTTCCTCGATCTCTTCTATACGCCGGTCTATGATGCGGGCGGCGACGTTGGCGGCGTCATGTGCACGATCGTCGATAACAGTGCCCGCATCTCGCTTGAGACAAAGCTTGCCGCCAGAGAAGCAGAAATGCGGCGGGTCACCGACGCCGTTCCCATGCTGGTTTCCTATGTCGATCGCGATCACATCTATCGCTTTGCAAATGCTGCGTATCGCGATTGGTTTGCGGTTGACCCTGCGACCATGATCGGCCGGCATGTGAAGGAGATGATTGGAGACGCCGCCTATCAGGATCGGCGTGCCTCGATCGATCGGGGATTGTCGGGGGAAGCCTTTACCTCCGAGACGAACATGCCGCGCGGCGACGGATCGGTCCGGCGCCTGGAGGTTCGCTATGTCCCCCATATCGAGCCTGACGGTTCAATTCCCGGCGTCCACATTCTCGGCATCGATGTGCAGGAGAGAGCGCTCCGCGAGGCCGCGCTGGAAATCAGCAACGCACGCTTTCGTACCGCGATGGATGCTGTTCACGGCATACTCTGGACCAATAGCGCAGACGGTCGGATGGTTGGTGAGCAACCAGGCTGGGCGGCGCTGACGGGACAGTCGCCTGATGAGTATCAAGGATACGGCTGGGCGACCGCCGTTCATCCGGACGATTCCGCCGCAAGCGTCGCTGCCTGGAATTCGGCTGTCTCCAGTAAGAGCATGTTCGTTCATGAACACCGGGTTCGTCGCCACGACGGTGCCTGGCGTCAGTTTGCCATCAGGGCCCTGCCGATTGTCGGTCCGGCCGGTGAGATTGCTGAGTGGGTCGGAGTTCACAGCGACATCACCCACCAGCGCGCGGCCGAGGCCGCTTTGCGAGAGCAGGCAGAAGCGCTCGCGCGCCAGGTCACACACCGCCTGCGCGCCGAAGAGCAGTTGCGCCAACTCAACGAAACGCTTGAAGCGCGCGTCATCTCCGAGATCAACGAACGCCGCCAGGCCGAGGCCAAGCTGGCTCAGTCTCAGAAATTGGAGACGATCGGAAAACTGACCGGCGGCGTGGCACACGACTTCAACAACCTCTTGCAAGTCGTGTCGGGAAACCTCGCCCTTCTTGCCAGGGATATAGCCGGCAACGAGCGCGCCGAACGGCGTGTCTCGAATGCACTGGCGGGCGTAAGCCGTGGCGCGAAACTGGCAAGCCAGCTTCTCGCCTTCGGCCGACGTCAGGCGCTCGAACCGAAGGTCGTCAATGTCAGCCGGTTCGTGCACGGCATGGACGATATGCTTCGGCGCGCTATCGGTGAAGCGGTCGAAGTCGAGACGATCGTGGCAGGAGGTCTGTGGAACACCTTCATCGATCCGGCGCAAATCGAGAATGCCCTTCTCAATCTGGCGATCAATGCGCGAGATGCGATGGATGGCCGGGGAAAGCTGACGATCGAGCTTTCCAATGCCCACCTCGACGACGCCTATGCGCTCACGCATGACGAGGTAACGCCGGGCCAGTACGTGCTGCTCGCCGTGACGGACACCGGATCTGGAATTGCCCCTGAAATCATCGAAAAAGTGTTTGAGCCATTCTTCTCCACGAAGGCTGAAGGCAAGGGCTCAGGCCTCGGTCTGTCGATGGTTTATGGCTTCGTAAAGCAATCCGGCGGCCATGTGAAAATCTACTCCGAACTCGGCCACGGAACGACAATCAAGCTCTATCTGCCCCGCGCTATGCAAACCGAGGACATCGAGGTTGCAGTCGACCATGGACCCATCGCTGGCGGGACGGAAACGGTTCTCGTCGTTGAGGACGACGAAGACGTCCGCGAAACCGTGGTCGCTTTGCTGGCCGACCTCGGCTATCGCGTTCTTAAGGCGGTCGATGCGGCAAGCGCGCTCAGTGTCCTCGACAGCGGTATTTCCATCGACATCCTGTTCACCGACGTCGTTATGCCCGGCGACTTGAAAAGTCCCGAACTCGCACGAAAGGCGCGCGAGAGGCTACCCGAAATCGCGGTTTTGTTCACATCCGGCTACACGGAAAATTCTATCGTGCATGGTGGCAAGCTCGATGCGGGGGTGGAGCTCCTATCTAAGCCCTACACGCGCGACGCGCTGGCCCGAAAGTTTCGACATGTGCTCAACAATCAGCGGCAACGCAATCAAGCCCGCCAACCGGATCCCCTGCCCCATAAACAAACGCGACCGGAGCTGGAGGAGCCAAAATTACAGCTCACCATTCTCCTCGTGGAGGATGACCCGCTTATCCGAATGAGCACCGCTGATATTCTTCAAGATGCCGGCAATATCGTTGTAGAGGCCGGCAGTGCAGAAGAAGCGATGGCTGCTCTCGAAACAGTACCCTTTGATGTGATGGTAACGGACGTCAATCTACCAGGCGCCTCGGGACAGGTGCTAGCCGAGCGCGCGCGTCTCCTGAGGCCTTCGGCGGCAATCGTATTTGCAACCGGCGACACATCACTTGTCAAAGATGAGTTGGGAGCAACCATTCTCAGCAAACCCTATGATACGCCTCAGTTGCTGGCGGCCGTGGCCACTGAGGTACCAAAACGGCTGGAGACCGAACGATAGTCGCTTTGCTCCCGTGGCGATCTGTGCGTGAAGAACGAGAAACGTCGTTTCGCCTGCCTTTATCGCCGACTGATCGAGCGTCAGTGTCATCGGCCACCACCTTCCCAGCCGTCGATCACCTTGACGGTGGTCGCGGTAGATGCCGACGATGTGAATGTGATGAGAGTAAATGCGGGAAGCGCGTTCCGAAAGAGAAAGGAACCGTCGGAAAGGCATTGCATTTCTTGGTGTAGCGAAGGGTGTTGGCGTAAAAGATCGGGAGGCGCGCATCTCATATATCGATGCTTCCTGCAAGCTGCTCGGCCGCCGGGCTCCTGCCCGACGGTCTATCTCGCAATTAAACGGCGATCAGGCGTGCGTGATCTTCGTGCCGAGCACGTTAAGGCACTCGCGCATAAAGGCGGCAAGCCCGGTCCAGCCCTTGGCCGAAACCATATTACCGTCAACGAAAGCTTCCGTCGGCTTCACGTCGATATAGATGCCGCCGACGGCCGTCACTTCGGGCTCGCAGGCACCCAGGCCGGCGACCTTTCGACCCTTGAGCACACCGGGAACGGCCATAAGGATCTGCACGCCATGGCAGATCGTGAAAATCGGCTTGCCGGTCTCGTGGAAATGGCGAACCATGTCCTGGATACGCTTGTCGGTGCGGATGTATTCGGGGCCGCGACCGCCTGCGGCATAGACCGCGTCGTATTCTTCGACCCGAACCTCGGAGAACGTCTTGTTGATGTCGGCATAGTGGCCGAGCTTTTCCGTATAGGTCTGGTCGCCTTCGAAATCGTGCAGCGACGTCTTGATACGGTCTCCGGCCTTCTTGTCCGGGCAGATGACGTGGACCGTGTGGCCCACCGCTTCCATCCCCTGCTGGAAGACGAAAATCTCGTATTCCTC
Source organism: Shinella sp. M27 (assembly GCF_049199905.1). Classification (NCBI taxonomy): domain Bacteria; kingdom Pseudomonadati; phylum Pseudomonadota; class Alphaproteobacteria; order Hyphomicrobiales; family Rhizobiaceae; genus Shinella; species Shinella sp. M27. The sequence continues at coordinate 18,509 of NZ_JBLZPK010000019.1, read as the reverse complement.
GGTGAACTCGCCGGTCAGCATGAGGATCTTCTTGCCGCTCATGTCATATCTCCTGTTGTCAATGATGGGACGATGCCCGGACTGGCCGGGCATCGCTAAGGGTCAGAACGGGGAATCGGGGAAGTAGAACTGGTCGGCGTTGTCCGGCGTGATCAGCGGAGCTCCGAGCAGGAAGGAACCGCGCACTGGCGCCTGCCCGTTGAACTGGGCCGCAGTCATGTAGATGGCGGACTTGATCATCGACGGCGGATACGGCGTCGAAATCGGCGTGCGCTCGTTCTTCTCCTTCACCATCTCAATGACCTGCTTCATACCGTTGCCGCCGAGAGCGTATTTGATGTCCTTGCGACCGGCATTGTCGACGGCCTCGATGACGCCAAGCAGCATGTCGTCGTCGTTTGCCCAGACGGCATCGATCTTCGGATACTTCGCAAGATAGTCCTGCATCAGCTTGAAGGCTTCGTCCTGGTTCCAGTTGGCATACTGGATATCGAGGATCTTGATGTTCGTCTTGGCGATGACATCAGAGAAGCCCTTGATGCGCTCGTCGTCGATCACGGTCGGAATGCCGCGCAGCACGACGATCTGCCCCTCGCCGCCGAGCTTGTCGGCGAGCCAGTGTGCCGTGTTGGCGCCGACCGCGATATTGTCGCCGGCTACATAGAGATCCTGGACCGAAGGATCCGTGAGGCCACGATCGACCACGGAGATGAAGGTGCCCTTCTGCTTGATCTGCTCGACCGGACCGGTCAGTTCTTCCGACGTGAAGGGCAGAATGACCAGCGCATCGAGCTTGCGGCTTGCCGAGAGGTCTTCCAGTGCGGAAACCTGCGCGGGAGCAGAAGAAGCGGTGGACAGGACGACATCGATATTGGGGAATGCCGCCTCGATTTCCTTTTCGGCCTGCTCGGCGTGATAGACGACCCCCCCGGTCCATCCGTGCGTCGCCGCAGGAATAGAGACGGCAATGGTGACCTTCTCCCCTTCAGCCCGTGCGCTGCCGAGCGGCAGAGCGAGGACAAGTGCGGCAGTCGACAACAACAGACCGGCTTTCTGCATAATAGACTTCATTTTCTCCTCCTTTGAAGTCAGTGCTGTTTTCAGCGGTTGGCGGTAAAACGATGCGCCAGCATGGCGATGATGATGATCGCGCCCTGCACGGCGGCGACGAGGTATTCCGAAACCATGTCCGACAGGACCATGACGTTGGCGATGACCTCGAGAATGAGCGCGCCGGCCACGGTGCCGCCGATGCGTCCCCGTCCACCCCGCAGAAGGGTGCCGCCGATCACGACGGCGGTGATGACTTGCAGCTCCCAAAGCTGACCGGTCGTCGGCGTCGCCGCACCGAGGCGCGGCACGTAGCAGATCGCCGCGACGGCGACGCAGATACCCTGGATGACATAGGCAACAGTGCGGACGCCAGCGACATTGACGCCGGAAAAGCGTGCCACCTCGACATTCGAACCTGCTGACGTCAGGCGGCGACCGAACTTCGTCTTGTAGAGCAGGAACGCGCCCAGCATCACCACGACGAAGGTGATCAGGACCGGATAGGGAATGCCGAAAAGGCTGCCGAAATAGACCGGCCGATAGGCTTCACGCAGGCTCCGGTCGATCGGCAACGATCCGCCGTCCGTCATGAAGGTGATGAACGCCCGGAAGATGCCCATCGTGCCGAGCGTCACGATGAAGGGCTCTATTTTCCCGACGGTCACGATGAGCCCGTTGAAAAGCCCGCACAGCGCACCGACGACAAGCGCCACTCCTGCCCCCATCGGAAGAGCCCACGTCCCGAATGCCGGCGCGAGATGGTTCATCACCATGATCATGATGCCCGTGACGAAGGCCATCATGGAGCCGACGGAAAGGTCGAGGCCACCGGATGAAATGACGAAAGTCGCTCCGACCGCGATGATCGCGACGAAGGCGCTGCGCGTGATGACATTGATCAGGTTTGCCGGCGCAACGAAGTTGGAATTTACCAACGCACCCAGCAAAACGATCACGGCCAGAGCGATGAACGGCGCAAGGTCTGCCCAGCGGATGCGGCTTCCTTCGTCAGTGGGGGTTATGGTTGCGGTCGCTGCGGTCATGTTCGTCCTCCCGGTCATCTGCGCGCCCGCCAACGGTGGCTGCGTAGACGACGTTTTCCTCATTGATTTCTGCGCCGCGAAGTTCGGCGACGATCTTGCCGGCCCTCATCACCAGAACACGGTCGGCGAGCCCCACCAACTCCGGCATTTCCGACGAGATGACGATGCAAGCCTTGCCTGCCCGCACCATGGCGTCGATAAAGTCGTAGATCTGGCTCTTGTTGCCGATGTCGATGCCGCGTGTCGGCTCATCGATGATCACCACCGAGGGATCGGCCAGCATGACCTTGGCGAGCAGCAGCTTCTGCTGGTTCCCCCCCGATAGTTTCCCCGCTTCGAGGCGAAGAGAACGGACGCGGATATCGTAGTCCGCCACCGTTTTCTCAAGCCGGGCAAGCTCTCCCCGCTTGTCCAGAACAGAACCCGGATTGACGGCATCGAGCGCCTGAAGCGTCAGGTTCGGGCCAAGCTTCTCTTCCAGAAGCAGGCCCTTTCCCTTTCGATCTTCGGTCAGATAGACGAGACCGGCTTCCATCATCGTGCGGACCGAGCGGTGCTTGATCTCCTTGCCGTTGAGAACGACACTGCGCGCCTGCGAGGGACGAAGGCCCATCAGCCCTTCGATGAGTTCGGTGCGCCCCGCGCCGATCATGCCGCCGATACCGAGCACCTCGCCCGGCCGGACGTCGAAGCTGACCCCATCGGAACCATGATCAACCGCCAAATCCGCAACGGAGAGGATCGGCGTGTCTTCGGTCGGAGGGCGCTTGTGGGGATAGAGCATCTCCAGTTCGCGCCCGACCATCAGCTCGGCCATTTCACGCTGGCTGAGGCCTGCGGCTGGCCAGGTGCCGATCATCCGGCCATCACGCAGAACGGTGATGCGGTCGGCAAGCGCCTGCACCTCGTCGAGACGATGAGAAATATAGAGCACCGCCACCCCGTGATCGCGCAGCATCCGCACGATGTCGAGCAGCGCCGCGACCTCATCATTGGCCAGAACCGCCGTCGGCTCGTCCAAGATGACCACTTTTCGCTCATCAAGGAGTGCGCGTGCGATCTGCACAAGCTGGCGTTGGGCAAGCGGCAGCTCACCGACACGATCTCGCGGACGCGCCGTCGAGCCGACTTTCGCAAGTAGTTCGGCGGTCCGGCGGTTCATCCCGCGATCATCGACCATCAGGCCGCGGCCCATTTCACGTCCCAGAAACAAGTTCTCTGCGACAGTCAGATCCGGTGCCAGCAGAATTTCCTGGTGCACCAAAACGATGCCGGCCTGTTCCGCCTCCACCGCGTTTCGAAATTCGATCGGCCTGCCGTCCAAGAGTAGCCGGCCTTCCGTCGGCGCGACGTGACCGGACAACAACTTCATGAGCGTCGATTTGCCGGCACCGTTTTCACCAATGATGGCGTGAACCTCTGCGGTACGTACATCAAGGGTGACGTCAGAAAGGACGGTGATCTGGCCGTAAGCCTTGCCCAGTTTCTCGGTCCGAAGGGCGGCAGCCGCCGTATCCACCGGCGGCGCGAGGGATTGAGGAGAGAGGACCGCGTTCATTCGAAAGCCGAAAGCAGCCGGTCGCGCGAACGGTCGATATGAATGCGCATGGCATCAAACGCCGCCTGCGGATCACCCGATCGAAATGCTGCGAGCAGGTTTTCGTGCTCCTCAAGAGCCTCCTGGGTCACCCGCGTGTGGAACATCAGCCGGAAGATGTGCAAGTGAACATGCTGGTTCGACAGCGTGTTGCGAATGACCTCATTTCCCGCGATCTTGAGGATCGCATCATGAAAATGCGCGTCGGCGCGGGCAAAGCGCGAGTACCGCGTGTTGCGATCGACGGGTGCCGCACCATTGCCCATGTCCGCAGCAGAGCTTTCAAGCTGCCGCAGTGCATCGGGAGTCATGTTGATCGCTGCCAGTCTTGCGGCCTCCGGCTCGACCAGCAGACGGAAAACGTAGAGATCCTCGAACTGCTTCCTGGTCCACTGGGGCGCCGCGCTATAACCGACAAGGTGCTCTTTGCGTACAAGACCTTCGCGCTCCAGACGGCTCAAGGCCTCGCGTATCGGCGTCTGGGAAACGCCGATTTCACGGGCGAGCACGTCGATCGGAATCCGGGCGCCGGGCGCAATCTCCAGAGACATCAGCCGGTGGTAGATGTTGTCATAGACGCCATCGACCACACTGCTCGGTCGAAGGCTTGCCCCTCGGGCTTCCCGTTCCGCTGCAAATGCCACTTACGTTCTCCGGCTGCTTCTTGACATGCCGGCATTTGTTGCAAATAAGATATCGCATGTCAAATACAATATCGTATATGATCTGATATAGGATTTAAAAATGAACCTCGCACCGGCACGGCTCCGGGGAATGGCGAGCGCGCTCCTCGAAGCACGCAACGTCCCTTCCGCCCATGCTCGCCTTCAGGCTGATCTTCTTCTGGAAGCAGAGTTGCGCGGCCTGCCTTCCCATGGCCTGCAACGGCTGCCTCTCATCCTTTCACGGCTGGACAAGGGCCTGGCCGATGGACAGGCACGCGGAAGCGGAACATGGCGCAGGCGCTCATTTCTTAGCGTCAATGGTGAGCGCGGCCTTGGGCCGGTGGTGGTCATGCAGGCCTTGAAAGCAATGCGCCCCGTCGTTGGCGAGACAGGGATCGCCATCGCCGCAATCCACAATGCCAACCATATCGGCATGCTCGCCTACTACGCGGAGGCGGCGGCGAGGAGTGGCCTGATCGGCGTCGTCATGTCGACCAGCGAGGCGCTCGTTCACCCCTTCGGAGGAACGCAGGCAATGCTGGGCACCAATCCCGTCGCCATCGGAATCCCTTCTGGCGATCAGCCCTTCGTCCTGGATCTTGCGACGAGCGTCGTCTCAATGGGCAAGATCAACCATCACGCAATGCGTGGTATGCCCATCCCACCCGGCTGGGCCGTGGACGCAGAGGGTCGGCCGACAACGGATGCGAACGCTGCGAGGACGGGTGCCATCGCCCCGTTCGGCGGCGCCAAAGGATATGGGCTGGGCCTTGCGATCGAGCTTCTGGTCGCCGCCTTGGCCGGCTCAGACCTCGCACCCGATGTACGCGGCACGCTCGACGATATCCACGCCGCCAACAAGGGCGATCTCCTCATTCTCATCGATGCGGCAGCGGGAGACGGCAGTGTCCGGTCGCTTGCATCCTATCTCGACCGTCTGCGCGGCTCTCACCCGTCCGATCCCGCAAGCCCAGTGGCCGTTCCCGGCGATGGCGCGCGCCAGCGCCGCGCCGCGACGGAACGCTCGGGAATAGAGCTGCCCCAACCGCTTTTGGAACACCTTTTGGCCCTTGAAGCCGCCTGAATTATCGGAGGAGAAACGGAATGAACCTTTTCGGCACATTGAGAGCGCCGCGCGAACTGCTGTTTGGCGCGGGGCAGCGACATGCTCTCGGCAGCATCGCTGCAAGGCTCGGTCGGCGTGCGCTTGTCATCACAGATACACGCCTTGCCGCGGATGCCGATTTCCTCATGCTCGTCAGGCAGCTCAAGGAAGCCGACATAGCGGTTGCCGTCGACAGCTCGACCCTACCGGACGTTCCCGTCGAATCCGCCGTACAAAGCGCGGAAAATGCCCAAAACTTCTCGCCCGACCTCATCATCGGTATCGGCGGGGGCTCTTGCCTCGACATGGCCAAATGCGTGGCGCTGCTTCTCACGCATGGCGGGCGACCACAGGACTATTACGGCGAGCATACCGTGCCCGGCCCGGTCATGCCGCTGATCGCTATTCCCACCACCGCAGGTACCGGTTCGGAAGTAACACCCGTCGCCGTGCTTTCCGATGCCGAACGAAGCTTGAAGGTCGGCATTTCAAGCCCGCATCTCATTCCGACCGTCTCCATCTGCGACCCGGAGCTTACCCTCTCCTGCCCACCCGCACTGACCGCAATCGCCGGAGCCGATGCATTGACGCATGCGCTCGAGGCCTTCACCGCAATCCGCCGCGACCCCGTTCCCGGCATCGCACAACAGCGCGTCTTCGTCGGCAAGAACGAGCTCTCCGATCAGTTCGCGCTCAGCGCCATCTCGCTGCTCTGGCAGGGCTTGGAACTAGCATGTACGAATGGCGGCGACCGTGCGGCGCGCGAAAAGGTCATGCTTGGCGCGACACTGGCAGGGTTGGCCTTCGGCGTGGCGGGAACCGCCGCAGCCCATGCAATCCAGTATCCTGTCGGCGCCCTCACCCATACCGCGCATGGTCTCGGCGTCGCCTGCCTCATGCCCTATGTCATGACATGGAACGCACCCGTCATCCGCGACGAGCTTGCCAAGATAGCGCAGGCCGCGGAGCTGTCAGGACCTGACGATGTCATTCCCGCGCTCGCTTCCCTCTTCGCCCGGATCGGCATCCCGTCGACGCTGCAAGACCTTGGGCTTGAAGAAAGCCGGCTTCCCTGGGTGGCTGAACAGAGCATCGGCATCGCGCGCCTCATCCAGAACAATCCCCGTCCGTTGAACCTCGACGAAATGCGAAACCTTGTCACCGCCGCCTACCATGGCGACCGTTCGTGCCTGAATTGAAAAGGATTCCCACGATGACCTTCCATGCCAAGATCACAGGCTATGCCGATCCCGCCCTGCACGCCGCCGGCCTTTATATCGGCGGCAAATGGCGCAAGGGCGACGGAATAGCGGTCATGAATCCGTCCACGGGTGAAAAACTGGCCGAGGTTGCGGATGCCTCCGTCGAGGATGCGATGCGCGCCGTCGATGCCGCAGAGGCCGCAGCCTCCGGGTGGCGGGCCACGCCGGCCCGGCAACGTTCGGAAATCCTGCGCCGCTGGTTCCAGCTTATGACGCAGCACGCCGAGGAGCTGGCCACGCTTATCGCGCTGGAGAACGGCAAGGCGCTGCCCGACGCACGCGGCGAAGTCGCCTATGCCGCCGAGTTCTTCCGCTGGTATGCCGAAGAGGCAGTCCGTGTGCCCGGCGAATACCGCCACACGCCCTCCGGCTCGCACCACATCCTCGTCGATCACGAGCCGATCGGTATCGCCGTCTTGATCACGCCCTGGAATTTTCCGGCCGCCATGGCTACCCGCAAGATCGGCCCTGCGCTGGCGGCCGGCTGCACGGTGATCCTTAAGCCGGCATCCGAAACGCCGCTGACGGCCTACGCCATGGCACGCCTCGGCGAGGAGGCGGGCGTGCCGCCGGGCGTCGTCAACGTACTCACGACGAGCAAACCGGGTGCGGTCACAAACGCCATGCTCGCCGATCCACGTGTGCGCAAGCTTTCGTTCACGGGCTCGACGGGTGTTGGCCGGACGCTTCTCGCAGAAGCCGCAAAATCGGTCGTCAGTTGTTCGATGGAACTCGGCGGCAACGCTCCCTTCCTCGTTTTCGACGACGCCGATCTGGAGGCCGCTCTCGACGGCGCGATGATTGCCAAGATGCGCAACGCCGGCGAAGCATGCACCGCTGCCAACCGCTTCTACGTCCAGGCAGGCATACACGGCGCTTTCGTCGCGGGCCTGACGGCACGCATGGCCGCGCTGAAGGTGGGGCCGGGATATGATCCCGCCACGCAATGCGGCCCCATGATCACCACGAACGCCGTCCGCAAGATCGACAGGCTCGTCACCGATGCGATCGCACTGGGCGCACGCGTGACCACCGGCGGCAAGCCTCTGGCAGAAAACGGCTATTTTTACCCACCGACAGTCCTCGAAAACGTGCCCACCGACGCGGCGATCGCGCGTGAGGAAATCTTCGGGCCCGTCGCGCCGGTCTATCGGTTCGAAAGTGAAGAGGACGCCATCCGGCTTGCCAACGACACCGAATACGGCCTCGCCGCCTACATATACAGCCAGGACCTGAAACGGGCCATGAGGGTTGGAAGACAGCTCGAAACAGGCATGCTCGGCATCAACAGGGGGCTGATGTCGGACCCGGCAGCTCCCTTCGGCGGCGTCAAGCAGAGCGGCCTCGGCCGTGAAGGGGGCGTCACCGGCATACTGGAATTCATGGAGGCCAAGTATTACGCAGTGGATTACTAACTGTGAGGGAAACCACCATGACGTCTCAGGACCTCTATCGGATTCGTGACTTCGTTCCCGACTTCGATGCCATTGCCGCCGAATTTGCAGAACGCAGCCGGAGGCTTGCGGAAACGGCGGAGGTTTTGGCCGATATCCGGTACGGCGCGCGTGACAGGGAGGTCCTGGACATCATTCTGCCTCCGCGCCTCAGAGCCGGCGCGCCCCTGCATGTGTTCGTCCACGGCGGTTACTGGCGTTCCGGTGAAAAGGAAAACTATCACCTCGTCGCTGCGCCGGTCCTTGCGGCCGGAGGTGTTGCCGCGATAGTCGAATATGACCTGATGCCCGGCCAGCGCCTTCAGGTGCTGGTCGACCAGGTGCGGCGATCCGTGCTCTGGCTCGAGAAACACGCCGGCGATTTTGGCGCAGACGCTCGCAGGCTCACGGTCAGCGGCCATTCGGCTGGCGCACACCTGGCTTCTTTTCTCGCGGCAAGAGGCCCGCAGGAGACGGCGAAGTCATCCCTCCCCTCTATCAGAGGGCTTCTGCTCGTCAGCGGGATCTACGATCTAGCGGGAATTCCACATAGTTTTCTGCGGGACGAAGCCCAGATGACGGCGGCGGAAGCAACGGCCTGGTCACCTCTGACGTCAAACCAGCTTGCTTGCCCTCAACGGATCATCGCGTTCGGCGGAGATGAAACACCTCCGTTCCACAAACAGGCGACTGCTCTATGTGAGAAGCTAAGCGCTGAGAACACCGCCTCGGAACTGCTGCCGGTGCGCGGTCTCAACCACATGAACGTCGTGCTGGATTTAGCGGACCCTGAGGGTCAGTTGGGACGCCGCGTAGCGGATATGACCTCATTGAGCTGATGGTGTTCACGATGACGACGGTGAGGAAAGCGGCCAGGGCCAAGGCAAGACGCCAGTCTTCAATAAATGCCGCGCAAGTCGCGCTGGGATGTCCGTAGCGAGATTGAACGCCAGCGCTCCGGCTGTTACGGCTTGTGAAAATGTCCCATATGTGAAGTCGAGCGGGCTGCTCTGACTATCAAAAATTGGACAATTCATAACTGGATTTTTCCGCGGTAATTTCCCGGCCGGGAGAAGGAGCGGAAGCATAAAGAAATCTAAGGTTTCGGACGCCCAGAAGGCGCTTATATTGAAGCAGGGCTACGAGGGTGTGCTGGTGGCTGACATATACCGGAAGGCCGGGATCAGCCACGCGACGCATTTTACTTTGCGCAAGAAATATGCGGGTCTGCTACCCGACGAGATGCGCCGATTGAAGGCTCGGCTGCTACGATAAAGCGCAGTTGAATTGAGAAATTAGTTGCCGCGCGTTTTAAGAAGCTGGCGCGCCTGATAGGTGCGGGCGCTTATGAACAACTCCCAAAGACGGCGGGTGGTGTTCTGCGATTTGCGGCTGCCGGTCGAGCGCATCGTCTTGTCCTCGTTTTCCTGGCAGGACTTTACAGCTTGGCATGCCACCGATGCTGTGCAGATTGCGCATTGCTGCCTTGACGACTGCTCGGTGCTTGGCGGGATGGACGACAGGTGGTTTAAGAAAGCGACTCTTCTGCGGACAATCCCCGATGCACATACCCATCAAGCCGATCTTCGTCTTCCATACAGCCGCTCGCGCCGGCAGCATTTCGCGTGCTGCCAAGGAACTCAGCGTCACACCATCGGCCGTCAGCCAGCAGATTCAGGCACTTGAACTGCAGCTCGGCGTTTCGTTGCTGGCCAAAGCGGGCCGCGGTATCGTGTTGACGGAAGCGGGAGAGCGCTATTTCTCGATGATCGCCGATCAGGTCGAGCACATTGCCGAGGCGACGGCCACGATCAAGGGGTTCCGATCGGTGACAAGCCTCATCGTCCGGGCGACGCCGACGCTTTCCAACAAGTGGCTTCTTCCAAGACTGGGGGTTTTTCTCGACCAGCAGCCTGACCTGGAAGTCCGGCTGGACGGCACCAACGAGCCAACAGACTTCAACCAGGAGATCGTCGACATCGAGTTGCGGCATGGCGATGGCCGATGGCCGGGGCTATTTGTCGAAGGCGTTGCGGAGGAGGAATTCATACCCGTCTGTGCACCGCACTATGCGGCCGCCGGCAGCCTCACTCCCGAAGACCTCCCGAATTTTCGCCTCATCCATTCCGCCAAGTCCCAGGCGCAATGGACGACATGGTTTCCGCTGGCGGGTGTCACGTCTACCGATCGCTGGCAGCGCGTGCTGTTCGACCGTAGCCATATGGCGATCGACGCGGCGGCCCGCGGGATGGGCATTGCGCTTGAAAGCACGCTAATGATGGAGGAAGAGTTGGCCTCGGGTCGGCTTGTCTGCCCCGTCGCCTCCTATCCGGCACTCCGGCTGGTGACCCAATGGATCGTCTGCCCATTCGATCACCTGCGGCGAAAGAAGGTCCGCATCTTCCTCGATTGGCTGCGCCAAGAACGCGACGCCTGGGCGGTGAAAGGCTGAGGATCAGCCGCCGGCCGCAGTACGGCCATCGAGGCGGGCAAGCGCGGCCGCGACGATGGCATCGGGCGGCAAGCGGATATCGAGGTGCACGACATCCTCGTCGTCCGCCGGCGCCTCCAAAGTTTGCAACTGGCTTTCGAGCAGCGAGCCGCCGGCAAAGTGGTTCCGGCGATGGGCGAGGCGTTCGCCGATCATCTCCGGGGAGCCGGTGAGATAGAGGATCGGGAACGCTCCAATCCGCGCGCGGAGGAAGTCGCGATAGCTACGCCTGAGGGCCGAGCAGGCGACGATCGCAGGCGAGGCTTCCGCGCCGAGCGCGGCATCTGCAACGGCTGCCAGCCACGGCCAACGGTCTTCATCCGTCAGACCGACGCCTCGGCTCATACGGTCGACGTTCCCAGGGCTGTGATAAATGTCCGCTTCGATGAAGATGCCGCCGAGCGCAGCGGCAAGCCGGCTGGCGGTCACGCTCTTTCCCGTGCCGGCAATGCCCATCACGAGGATATGTCTAACCTGCGCCCTTTTGGAGCGCAGGTTTTGAACCGCATCGGTCATCGTCAATACATCCCGAGCAATCGGATAGGGCCGAGTGTGAGGATCGGGAAAAGCACCAGCGCGAAAATGGCGAGCGTCAGCACCGCCATCGGCGCCAGCGAACCGCGGATGACGTCCTCGACCTTCATGTTGGCAACCTGCGCGGCTGCGAAAAGGCAGACGCCGACGGGCGGGGTCACCAGTCCGAGCGTCAGCGTCATGACGGTGACGATCAGGAAGTGGATCGGGTCGATGCCCAGTGCCTGCACCGGCGGCATCAGCACGGGGATGAGGATGAACATGGCTGGGATCGCCTCCATGAAGATGCCGATGATCAGCAGGAAGACGAAGATCACCAGCATGCCCGTGAGCGGACCGAGGCTCATCGCCTGCAGGAGGTCGGCTACCTTCTCGGGCAGGCCATCGTAGGTGAATATCCAGGCGGCAAGCTGCGAGGTCGCGGCGATGAAGAGGATCGTGCCGGAAATGCGCGCCGTCGAGATAAGGATTTCCGGGATCTCGCGGATCGGAAGGGTCCTGTAGACCAGAAGCCCGAGCACGGCGACATAGACGACAGCTATTGCCGCTGCCTCGGTGGGCGTGAACAGTCCGCTGGCGATGCCGATGATAAGGATCAGCGGGGTCAGCATCGGCAGGATGGCACGCAGGCCCGTCACCACGACAAGCCGGAAGTTGAACGGCGTTGGCGGATTGTAGCCGTAATAGACCGAATAGAAGTGGTTGAAGACCAGGAAGGCGAAGGCGATGAACATGCCCGGCACCAGGCCGGCGACCAGCAGGGTACCGATGGAGACGTTGGCAATCGAGCCGGCGATGACGACAAGGATGGAGGGCGGGATGATAGAGGAGAGCGTCGCCGTGCAGAGCGTCATGCCGACGGCATAGCCCTTCGGAAACCCATGCCGCTCCATCGCCTTGATCTCGATGGCTCCCACCGACGCGATATCGGCGACCGAGGAGCCGGACACGCCTGAAAAGATCACCGACGAGATCACGTTGACATGGCCAAGACCGCCCGGAAGCCAGCCGACGATCGCCTCCGCGAAGTCGAAGATGCGTTCGGCGACCCGGCCGCGCTCCATCACGGTGCCGACCAGGATGAAAAGCGGTACCGCCACCAGCAGGAAGGAGTTCATCGAGGAGAACATCGTCTGTGAAAGCAGGTCCATCGGCATGGATGTGTAGAGCCAGAGCGTCGCGACACCGGCGAGCGCCAGCGCAACGGCGAGCGGTATGCCGAGCATGCTCAGCCCGAAGAAGGAGAAGAGGAGAAAGAGCGACATAGATCAATGTCCCGATGAGATGGAGATGTCAGCATGGGCGCTTTCGCCCGCCGGCAAACCGAGTTCAGGAAGCGCGATGAGGTCGCGGCGGCTGCGCAGAGAATCGAAGATTGCAAGGATCGCGATGACCGCGGAAACCGGCATCACCATACCGATCATCCACATGGGAATGGGCAGCGTCGCGGCCGTCTCGCTCATCATGATCTGCTGGCGCACCAGCGTCAGGCCGGTCCAGCCCATCATCCCGAAAAAGAAGACCGAAGACAGGATATAGATCGGCACGGCGAGATGCTGGAAGAGCCGGCGCGCCATGACGAGGAAGACGACGACGCGCGCGCTTTCGACCGTCCTGAAACCGGCCGCGAGGCCGAGGAATACCATCCAGATGAAGAGAAAGCGCGTCGCTTCCTCGGTCCAGGGAAACGGATGCCCGGCAAGGCGGCCGACGACCTGGACCAGTACGACGATCAGGATGCCGGCGCACGCCGCACCCGCCGCGACATCGGCGATGATCTTCACGAAGGTACCGAGTGGGGAACGCAAGGGAGCACGCATGGGAATGCCTTTCCGCAGGAATGAGACCGAAGCCGGATAAGACGGCACCCTGTCCGAAAACAAGGTGCCGGTCGGGGCATCAGTTCGTCTTAGCGAAGGACTGAGTGCGATCGAAGAAGGACTGGTCCTTCACGAGAGCAGCGAATTTCTCCGACAGTCCGGCGGCGACCGCAACGAAGGCCTGGCGCTGTTCCTCGGTCAGCTCGTTGACCTCCATGCCGTTCGCCTTTAGCGTTTCGAGCGACTTCGCGATATCCGCGGCGTCGTTCTGGGCCTTCCAGGCCTCAGCTTCCTTGGCAGCTTCCTGCAAGGCGGCCTTGAAGGCATCGCTGAGGCCCTCGTAGCGCGCCGGATTCATGCCGAGCACCCAGGCATCGGCGATGTGATTGCTGATCGTCGCGTATTTCTGCACTTCGAACAGGCGGGCGCTGACCGGAACGTTGAGCGGGTTCTCCTGCCCGTCGACGACCTTCAGCTGCAGGGCGTTATAAACTTCCGCGAAGGCCATCGGCGTCGGAGCCGCGCCCATCGCGCCAAAGAATTCCACCCAGAGCGGATTGTTCGGCACGCGCAGCTTCATGCCCTTGAGGTCCGCCGGCGCGGTGATCGCCAGCTTCGAATTGGTGATCTGGCGCAGCGGGCGAGACCAGAGGTCGAGCCCGAGAATGCCGATATTGCTGAGATCGCCCTGCAATTCCTTGCCGAGGTCGCTGTCGAGATAGGCGCGCAGCTGCTCGATATCGCGGAACTGGTAGGGAATGGCGATGGCCGTGAACTTGGGATTGAAGGTGGCATAGAGCGAGGTCGAGTTCAGCAGCATGTCCAGCGAGCCGCCCGCGAGCTGCTTGACGCCCGCCGACGGATCGCCGCCATAGAGCGTGCCGTTCGCAAACACCTTTATGGTGAGCTCGCCGTTCGTCTTGGCCGAGACCAACTCGGCGAACTTGTTGGCGGCAAGGGTGATTTCCGATGTATCGGCATCCGGCGTCGAGAGCGTCAGGGTTTCGGCCGCGGCGAACGAGGCCGAGAATAGGGTTGCTGCCGCGACGAGGCCGCGAATGGTCATGCGTTTCATGTCAAATCCTCCCAAAAGTTGATGTCAGGCACAAGCCGTCGGTTGCGCGGTTTCGTTCATGCGCCGAAGTTCAAGAATGATTCCGCTATGATCCAGATCGCCATCGCCGTTGTCGACCATGGCCTGGTAGAGCCGGTCGACCTCCTCGCCGACCGGCAGTCGCAATCCCCGGCTATGGGCAAAGGCCAAAGCCGTCGATGTGTCCTTAACCTGGTATTTCGCTGGCCCGCCGGGGCGAAAATCGCCCGTCACCATCCGCAGCCCGTGTTGGCGGAAGATGGTGGAGTCAGCAAAGCCGCCAAGCAACGCCTCGCGCACGCGGGCGGGGTTCGCCCCGCCTCGTTCGGCGAGGGTCAAGGCCTCGGCAACCGCGCAGATCGTCGAGGCGACGATGAGCTGGTTGGCAAGCTTCGTCAGCGTGCCGCTGCCGGCGGGGCCGACTTGCGTCACCCGGCCAAGACAGGCGAAGACGGCGGAAAGCGCCATGACATCGGCCTCGACGCCGCCCGCCATAATGGCGAGCGTGCCTTCCCGCGCGCCCTTCTCGCCACCGGAAACCGGGGCGTCGCTATAGGCCAGGCCTCGTTCGACGGCCCGTTTGCCTATGAGCACCGCCGTTTCCACCGGAATGGAACTCATTACGACGAGCGCGGAACCGGACTTCATCGTGGCCACCACGCCGTCGCTGCCGAGAAGCACGTCCTCACAGACGAGACCGGAGCTGAGCATGCAGATCACAACGTCGGCCCCGACGGCGGCTTCCGCCGCCGATCCCACGGAAACGACGCCGCGGGACGACAGCGCATCCGCTTTGTCCCGGGTCCGATTCCACGCGATTACCTGAAAACCGGCATCGGCGAGCCGCCCGGCCATCGGGCCGCCCATGATGCCGGTCCCGATGACGGCAATCCGTTTCACAGCTTCGGCCATGGTGCCCCCCCTTCACGGATAGTGACGTTGCAAGAAACGGACGGGCCGCTCCTCCAGGATGAGGGGCGGGAACGCTGTGCGGAACCGGTCTAGATGCGGCGTCTGCAGATGGGCGTCGAAGGCCTCGCGGCTGTCATAGACCTCGTAGAAGACGACAGTGCCGTCTTTTCCTTCGGGCTGTATGACGTCGAACTGTCGACATCCCGGCTCATCCGCCACCGAATGGTCAGCATCGTCGCGGGCGGCCACCAGAAATTCCGCAAGCCTTTCCGGCCGCACGCGAAACTCGGCTATGACGACGAAGGCTTCCATCTTCCCTTTCCCTTCCCGCGCCATCAGGCCGCCGCATCCTGGCCGGGGCGGAAGCGTTCTTCCATTTCCTGGCGCAGAGTCACGACATCGAGGTCGTTGACGATCTCAACATCGTCGAAGCTGACGATCTGATCTTTCTTGATCGGCCGCTTCAGTTTGACGTTATGGGCAAGGCCGATCGGCAGCGCCTTCAGGTCGAGGCTACGGGTCGCCGGGATGGCGTTCGCCCAGACGGCGTAACCGCCCTCGCCGTCCAGCATCTCGCCGGGCTGCATGTCCTTCTTTGCGGTAGCCACCGCATCGCCGCGGAACTCCTTCGAGCAACCCGTCGGCTCGTTGCGAAGCACGGCGGACAGGACGCTGACTGAGGTCTCGAGGCCGATGATGTGGAACGGGCGCCACATGGAGGCATACCAGCCAGACGGATCGGTCAGGAGGCCGTACTGCTTGAAGCAGGCGCGAGCATATTCGTTGTGCGCCTTGAAGGTGACGAAGACGCCGTAGCGGATGTTGTTGAAGACCTCGCGGCCGTCCGGCTCCTGGCTGGCCGCGATGTCGACAAGGCCGGACCGGGCCATGCGGCCGCCGTCGCTCGCGGGACGGAAGACGCGCGCCAGATCGTGCAGGCCGGCCGGCGGGAAGGCAAGGCCGTCATCCGGGCAATCGAGGCCTGTACCGTTGGCAACAGCCGCCATCTCGATCGCCGCCTTTGTGCCGTCGGTGAAGGAATTGTAAAGCTTCGGATTGAGGTTGTCTGCGGCGACCTGTTCCTCAGTCCAACCGAACAGCCCCCATACCGTGTCCGGCGTAGAATAGCGGTAGCGCGGCTCGAAATTCATGCCCTTGCCGGCGGCGGTCACCTCGAAGCCGGTAGCGCGCGCCCAGTCGACGAGTTCGCAGATCAGCGCTGGCTGATCGCCATAGGCCATGGAATAGATGACGCCGGCGGCGCGGGCCTTTTCCGCCAGGATCGGGCCGACCATCACGTCGGCCTCGACATTGACCATGATGACATGCTTGCGGCTCTCGATGGCGCCGAGCGCGTGGCGCGTACCGGCGATCGGGTGGCCGGTCGCCTCGATGACGCATTCGATCTCGTCGCAATCGAAGATCGCATTGACGTCGTCGGTCACGAAGGTCTGGCCGGTCTTCAGCGCGTCGCCGCAGCTCTGCGCTTGGTAGCGCTCCTTGGCCCAGCCGACACGCTGCATGGATTCGCGTGCCTTGGCGACATCGAGGTCGGCCACCGCTACCATATGCAAGCCGGCGATGCGCTGGGCCTGTGCCAGGACCATCGAACCGAATTTGCCGGCGCCGATCAGCGCCACACGAACGGGACGGCCGTTGGCCGCGCGCAGGGAAAGAAGGGAATAAAGGTTCATCGACAGGTCCTCAGCTAGGGGATGATTGTGAGGAGTGTCCCGCTGAAGTGGGCGCATCGACGAGCGCGCGGCAGCGCCAAGCGCTCCATCGGTCGCAGTCATCATAATGAGCCTTGTCTCCTCCGGGGAAGGCGAACCCGCCGCCACTCCCAGCCGCCTCCCGAGCAGCTTGGAGAGGAAGGTATGCCCGTTGAGGGCTTAGCTCAATTTAGAAAGTCGAACAAAATTGTTAGATTTTCTAATCGTTTTCTGTCGAGCGAACGCTGGCGATCTGCTTCCCTAGGCGCGGGTTGCGGTGCGGAGCCATTTCGGCTGCGTAGCACTGCGTCACAGGGGCACCGGTTGCTCGCGACTGGAGCCGCAATTAGTGTCTTTCCCTCAAGCGCGCCCTCGATCTCCGCGGTGCGCAGGTTCACCTGCTCTTCGACAATCGACTTCTGCTGGCTGACGATTTCATTTGCTTTTAAGTGCGTGCTTTCACCGAACTGTGAGGCGAAGAAAAACTGGATGGCGCCGTCACCATGCCGATTAAGTGTAGAGCCTGTTCAGGCTCGATATGATATGGTTTGCCAGAACGTCGGCATGAGGATTGCATCCGGCGACGTTCCTGCCGAGTGATGGCTCGTGCCCCCGCGAGTTTTCGGCCCTCGAGGGCCATTTCCATGTCAACCGAACCGATCGTCCATTTCGAAGCGGCCAGTACCCTTGCCGTTGTCGTTTCATCGAACGAGCCGCTGCTTTTCCTCTCCAAGGACCTGACGGTCATTGCAGCGAGCACATCGTTCTGCCGGACATTCGAAATCGATCCGGCGACAATTCCCGGCAGACCGCTCGCTTCGCTCGGAAACGGTGAATGGGCGATGCCCAAGCTCGCCTCGCTCCTGAAGGCGACCGCTTCCGGAAGCGCGCGGATCGCGGCCTACGAAATCGACCTCCAGCGGCCGAACCGGAAACCACGGCAGTTGATCGTCAATGCGCAGCTCCTCGACGACGGCGACACGGCGCATGTCCGGCTTCTGCTGGCCATCACCGACGTGACGGACGCGCGCGCCGAAGCGAAGCTGAAAGATGAGCTTATCCGGGAGAAGGCCATCCTGATGCAGGAGGTTCAGCACCGGGTCGCAAACAGCCTTCAGATCATTGCCAGCGTCCTCATGCAGAGCGCACGCCAGGTGCAATCGGAGGAAGCGCGCGGCCACCTTCGCAACGCCCATCACCGGGTCATGTCGATTGCGGCCGTGCAACGGCAGCTTTCCACGTCCAGCACTGGCAATGTCGAACTGCACACCTATTTCACGCAGCTTTGCGAAAGCCTCGGCGCGTCGATGATCGCCGACGACGACCGGCTTTCGATATCGGTGAACGTCGATGACAGCTTGGTGGAAGCCGGCGTTTCCGTCAGCCTTGGGCTCATCGTGACCGAATTGGTGATCAACGCGCTCAAGCACGCCTTTCCGGGTCAACAGACCGGCACGATCGTCATCGACTATTGCTCGACGGGCAGCGACTGGACGCTTTCCGTCACCGACGACGGCATCGGCATGCCGACCGGCGATCTTGCCCCCAGGTCTGGCCTGGGGACCGGCATCATCGAAGCGCTTGCCCGGAACCTGGAGGGCGAAATCCAGGTGAGCGATGCAAATCCCGGCACCGCCGTGACCATCAGGCACCGGGGAGACGCCGATTGCCAGATCAAGCCTCCAGCCGCCGCCTAGAGTTTGTCAGGGAAAAGTGGGAACCGGTTTTCCCGAAAAGACAAACGAAAACAAAAGAATCTAGCGTCTGTCCGGTTCAGACTGAACCGGAC
>NZ_JBLZPK010000018.1:0-3105 GCF_049199905.1 Shinella sp. M27 | reverse complement strand
GCAGGTCGTCGATCGGCTTCAGCTGTGCGCCGTCGGCATAGTGCCAGAAGGTCCAGCCGTTGCAGGCGTCGAGCCCCTGCACCTTGGCCCCGACGCGGTGGATCGAGCCGGCGTCGCTGCCCGAGGCGAGCGTGCCGTCGGCGCGCACGATGGCGCTGTGGCGGCGGCGGGCGTCCGTCAGCACCGTGCCGGGTGCGATCAGGCCGCTTTCGATCAGCGTGTTGAAGGCGACGCGCGGTTCCGCCTTCTTGCCGGTCATCACCGAAAGCGTGCCGCTGCCGAGCGGTTCGACCGCATCGATGCGCTCGCGGGCGGCATCGATATAGGCCTGCTCGCGCTCGATGCCGACGAAGTGGCGGCCGAGGCGCTTGGCCACCGCTCCCGTCGTGCCGGAGCCGAAGAACGGGTCGAGCACCACGTCGCCGGGTTTGGAGGACGCCATCAGGATGCGGGCGAGCAGCGCTTCCGGCTTCTGCGTCGGATGCACCTTCTTGCCGTCGTCACCCTTCAGGCGCTCGCCGCCGCTGCAGATCGGGAACAGCCAGTCCGAGCGCATCTGCACGTCGTCATTGGCGGCCTTCATCGCATCGTAGTTGAACGTATAGCCCTTGGCCTTGGGATCGCGGGTCGCCCAGATCATCGTCTCGTGCGCGTTCTGGAACCGGCGGCCCTTGAAGTTCGGCATCGGGTTGGTCTTGCGCCAGACGATGTCGTTGAGGATCCAGAAATTGAGATCCTGCAAGGTCGCGCCAACGCGGAAAATGTTGTGGTAGGAGCCGATGACCCAGATGGTGCCCGAGGGCTTCAGCACGCGGCGGCAGGCGAGCAGCCAGGCGCGGGTGAAGGCATCATAGGCCTGGAAGGAGGCGAACTGGTCCCACTCGTCGTCGCAGGCATCGACAAGGCTCTGGTCGGGACGGTGCAGTGCACCGCCGAGCTGAAGATTGTACGGCGGATCGGCGAAGATGACGTCGACGGACTGGTCGGGCAGCGCTTCGAGCGCTGCGACGCAATCACCCTTGATAATAGAGTCGAGCCAGCCGCTCTTGCGGGGCGAACGGGAGACGTCTGCAAGCGAAAGAACAGATGGCATATGATACTCGCTGATACGCTGACTCGGAACGGAACTTGATGGTGCTTATGGTTACCGAAGATGGTTACCAAAGGCTGAAGGCTTTGGAGAAAAAGCGAAAACCGTGTCGTCGCGGCACTTGCCGGGTGAATTCAAGTCCTTGCGAATATCCGCCCTGCCCTGCACGTTTCTGAAGGGAGAGAGCTGAGCCTTGCCGGCGCCAATGACCGGAATTTCTGTAAAAACGTGGAGGATAAGCCTTGCGACTGAAAGCCGCCCTGATGCTTCTGGCGGGGCTTCTTGCCGCCACTGAGACCATTGCCGCCGACAAGACGATGATCGTGCTCGACGCCTCCGGCTCCATGTGGGGCCAGATCGATGGTCGAGCCAAGATCGACATCGCCCGCGAGACGCTCGGCACGGTGCTGAAATCCGTGCCCGTCGGCACCGAGCTTGGCCTGATGGTTTATGGCCACCGGGAAAAGGGCTCGTGCAGCGATATCGAGCTGGCCGTGCCGCCGGGTGCGGGCACGGAAGGTGCGATCACCAGCTTCGTCAACGGCATCAACCCGAAAGGCAAGACGCCGCTCAGCCAGTCAGTCGAGCAGGCGGCGGACATCCTCAAATATACCGAGGAAAAGGCGACGGTCGTGCTGGTGACGGACGGGCTGGAGACCTGCGAGGCCGACCCTTGCGCGCTCGCCTCGGCGCTGGAGAAGAAGGGTGTCGATTTCACCACCCATGTCGTCGGCTTCGGCCTGACGGAAGAGGAAGGCAAACAGGTCGCCTGCCTTGCCGAAAACACCGGCGGCAAATATTTCCAGGCCTCCGATGCCGCCCAGCTCGTCGCCGCGTTGACGGAGACGGTGGCGGAAGCGCCGATGGCCAAGCCCAGGCAGGAGGAAGTGGCGGTCGCCGAGCCGGAGCCGGCACCGGCTGTCGAGTTCAACGCGGAATTCGACAGCGTGCTTTCCGAAGGCGGACCGTCGCTCGGCGACAACAACGAGGTTGCCTGGCAGATCTACAAGGCGGGTGCGGACGGCAAGCCGACGGGCGATACCGTCGAGACCCAGTACAAGGGCCAGTATTCCGGCAATTACCCGCCGGGCAAATATGTCGCCGTGGTCGCGCTGCAGGGTGCGAGCAAGCGCGAAATCCCCTTCGAGGTGAAGGACGGCGCGGTCGCGAAACCCTTCGTCAATTTCGATGCCGGCCTCCTCGTCGTCACGCCGAAGCGCACGCCGCAGGATTCGGAAGGTGACGGTGAGGCGGCGGTCCAGATCGTATTCGGCGGTGATTCCACGACAGGCTACGGCACGACGAAACAATATGTTCCCGCCGGCGAGGTGACGGTGAACGGCACGATCGGCCCGACCAAGGTCTCCGAAACCGTTGCCGTCAAGGCCGGCGAAACGCTTCAGCACGACCTCGTCATCGGCTCCGGTACCGTGCTCAACAAGGCCGTCTATGCCGAGGGCGGGCCGGCGGTCGATTCCGGCGAGGTGTTCTTCGAGGTGGTGGAAGCCAAAAAGGCCATCGACGGCACCCGCAAGAGCGTCGCCTACAACTACGGCAGCGGCACGAAGATCGATGTACCGACCGGCGATCTCGTGCTCACCGCCAAGCTCGGCTCGGCGACGGGCGAGGTTCCGATCAGCCTCAAGGCCGGCGAGATGAAGGAGGTCGTCGTCAATCTCAATGCCGGCGTTCTGGCCATCAGCGCACCGGGCGGCAACTTCATCGAGGTCCTCAGCGCGACGAAGGACATCCAGGGCAACCAGAAATCCATGTCCTACAACTACGGCACCGAATGGCAGGATACGCTGCCGCCCGGCGACTACGTGGTCCGCGTGAAGTATGAAGGCGACACGGCGCCGAAGGAAGGCAAGGCGACGGTCAAGGCCGGGGAGCGGGCGGAAATCACGGTGCAGTAGAGAGCGAAAGGCCTCCTCCCCTGCGTCATCCTCGGGCTTGACCCGAGGATCCATGCCACAGGCAGGACGGTGCGGATGCGTGGATCCTCGGGTCAAGCC
>NZ_JBLZPK010000017.1:21508-44094 GCF_049199905.1 Shinella sp. M27 | reverse complement strand
CGCCGCCCTTCAACAAGCGCATGGGCTTTCTCGTCGTCAACATGCTCTGGCTCTCGGGCAGCATCATCGGCGCCATCCCGCTTTGGCTGTCGTCGCTCGACCTCACCTTCTCGCAGGCGTTCTTCGAATCGGTCTCGGCGATCAGCACGACAGGCTCCACCGTAATCGTCGGCCTCGATCACGCGCCGCCCGGCGTCCTGATGTGGCGCTCGCTGCTGCACTGGCTCGGCGGTGTCGGAATTCTGGCGCTTGGTCTTTTTATCATGCCGTACCTTCGCGTCGGCGGCATGTCCTTCTTCAAGCTCGAATCCTCCGATACGGCCGACAAGCCCTTCGCCCGCATCGCGAGCTATACGCGCGCCTTCCTCGCCATCTATGTCGCGATCACGCTGATCTGCGCCATCGTCTATGCCGCGCTCGGCATGAGCCGCTTCGATGCGCTGAACCATGCCATGTCGACCGTCGCGACGGGCGGGCTTTCCACCCACGACGCCTCCTTCGGCTATTTCAAGAGCCTGCCTTTGCTCTGGGCCGCCACCTTCTTCATGACGCTGTCGAGCCTGCCCTTCTCGGTGCTCATCCTCTTCGTCGTGCGCGGGCGCATCGATGCCTGGCGCGATCCGCAGATCCGCGTCTTCCTCGGCTATCTCGCCCTCTTCGCCATCGCAGCCAGCGTCTTCCAGCGCCTGCAGAACGGCGTCGATTTCCACGAAGCGCTGGCGCATTCCTTCTTCACCGTCTCCTCGATCCTCTCGACGACCGGCTTTGCCAGCGACGACTATACCCAATGGGGCCATTTCATCGTGGCGCTCGCCTTCGTCGCCACCTTCATGGGCGGCTGCTCCGGCTCGACGGCGGGCGGCCTGAAGGCCTATCGCCTCATCATCCTCTTCAATTTCATCCGCACCGGCCTCTACCGCCTGATCTATCCCGACGGCATCCATGCCGTGCGCTACGGGCCGATGACCGTCGATGTCGACCTCCAGCGCAGCGTCTTCCTGTTTTTCATCACCTATGTGGCGCTCTCGGCGTTCGGCGCAATCCTGCTCAGCCTCATGGGCTATGATGTGTTGACGGCGCTTTCCGCAGCCGCGACGTCGCTTTCCAATGTTGGTCCCGGTGTCACGCAGGCGATCGGCCCGGCCGGTTCCTTTGCCGGCTTCCACGATGCGGCCCTCTATCTGCTGTCGTTCCTGATGCTGCTCGGGCGCCTGGAAATCCTCACGGTCCTCGTCATATTAACCCCACTCTTCTGGAAGAGTTGACTGTTGTCACGCTTCTTCGCATCCTGCGGCCATCGGGCTGGAGGTTGAGTGTATGGTCGTGTCGAAGTCCCTGTTGCGCATGCTCTTTGTCGCTGCGCTGATACCGGCGTCCGCCCTCGCCGGCCCGCTTGCCGATGCGGCGAAGAAAGCGGAGGAACAGGCCGCCGCCGGTGATACGGTCGGCGCGCACAACACGATCCGCGATGCCTACGGCGCCTTTGCCGCCACGCTCCCCTTCTCCATCGGCAAGGCCGTCTTCGTCTCGACCCCGCCCGAGGGATACGGCATGTTCACGGCGCGGCCCGAATCGAGCTTCAAGGTCGGCGAAGCCTTGATCTCCTATGTCGAACCCGTCGGCCTGACTTGGCGGCCAGGCAAGGACGGTGCATTGGAATCGCACTTCACCGTCGATCTGGAACTTCTCGATCCAAAGGGCACGGTGCTGGCCGAGCAGAAGGCCTTCGGCTCCTTCGACTTCAAGGGAACCGTGCGCAACCAGGAAATCTTCGCCAAGCTGACGCTGAATCTGAGCGGCCCACCCGCCGGCGACTATGTGCTGCGCTACCGCTTCCGCGATGCCGCAAGCGGTGCCGTCGCCATCAGCGAGCAGCCGTTCAAGATCGTCCAATAGGCGTTTACCGAACACCAAGAGAATTGTGACAAGCGGCGAATCAGCGCTTTCCAGCGCGTGCTTGCTCAATTATGACAGCCGCATGACAACCCCAGCCACGTAAGGGGCATCCATGCTTTCGCTGTTTCGCAAACTCATGCCGCGTGAAGACCGTTTCTTCGATCTCTTCGAGCAGCATTCCCGTACCGTCGTCGGTGCCGCCGAGGCCCTGCAGGCGCTTCTGGCCGGCGGGCCGGATATGGAAAAACACTGCGACCGCATCGTCGCGCTGGAAAACGAGGCCGACGCCATCACGGCCGAAGTCCTGCTCGCCGTGCGCCGCAGCTTCATCACGCCCTTCGACCGCGGCGACATCAAGGACCTGATCCAGTCGATGGATGACGCCATCGACATGATGCACAAGATGGTCAAGACCATCCGCCTCTACGAGCAGACGAGCTTCCAGCCCGGCATGCAGGAAATGGGCGCCACCGTCGTCAAGGCCGCGCATCTCATCGCCGAGGCCATCCCGCTGCTCGACAAGGTCGGCGTGCATGCCGACCGCCTCAGTGCGATCGCCCAGGAAGTCACCCGCGTCGAAGGCCGTTCCGACGAGCTGCACGACCAGGGCGTGAAGGCCCTCTTCAAGGAATTCGGCAAAACCGACCCGATGGCCTATATCATCGGCAGCGAGATCTATGCCGAACTCGAAAAGGTCGTCGACCGCTTCGAGGACGTGGCGGACGAAATCAGCGGTATCGTGATCGAGAACGTCTGATGGACGCGACCCTCGCCCTTCCGCTGCTGATCGCGCTTGTCGGTATCGCGCTGCTGTTCGATTTCCTGAACGGCCTGCACGATGCGGCAAACTCGATCGCCACGATCGTCTCGACGCGCGTGCTGCGCCCGCAATATGCGGTGATGTGGGCGGCGTTCTTCAACTTCATCGCCTTCCTGTTCTTCGGCCTTCATGTCGCCGAAACGCTCGGCAAGGGCATCATCGATCCCGGCATCGTCAGCCCGCTCGTCATCTTCGCGGCGCTGATGGGCGCGATCATCTGGAACGTCGTCACCTGGATCTTCGGCATCCCCTCGAGTTCCTCGCATGCCCTGATCGGCGGTCTCGTCGGTGCCGGCCTTGCGAAGACCGGCTTCAGCGCGGTCGTCTGGAGCGGCCTCATCAAGACGGCGAGCGCCATATTCCTGTCGCCGATGATCGGCTTCTTTCTGGCGCTGGTCCTCGTGCTCATCGTCTCCTGGCTCTTCGTGCGCCAGACGCCGTTTGCCGTCGACCGCACCTTCCGCGTCATGCAGTTCATCTCCGCATCGCTCTATTCGCTGGGCCACGGCGGCAACGATGCGCAGAAGACGATGGGCATCATCGCCGTGCTGCTCTATTCGCAGGGCTATCTCGGCGGCGAATTCTACGTGCCCTTCTGGGTCGTCATCTCCTGCCAGGCCGCCATGGCGCTAGGCACACTGATGGGCGGCTGGCGTATCGTGCACACGATGGGCTCGAAGATCACCCGCCTCAACCCGATGCAGGGTTTTTGCGCGGAGACCGGTGGCGCGCTCACCCTCTTCGGCGCCACCTGGCTCGGCATCCCGGTCTCCACGACCCACACGATCACCGGCGCCATCATCGGCGTGGGGGCGGCCCGCCGCGTCTCCGCCGTGCGCTGGGGCCTTGCCGGCAACATCGTCTGGGCCTGGATCATCACGCTGCCCTCGGCCGCGGCGATTTCGGCGCTGTTCTTCCTCGTGTTCAACGCCTTCGGCTGAACCTTTCGCCTTGGGGGATGAAAATCCCCCAAGGCAATGACACGGATTTCCGGTCTGCTGCTCGAGCATGCGGATTGACGAACCGGTGCAGTCCGGTAAATCAGAGTTTGCGAAACCACGCGCTCCCGAGAATTTGCACTGGACCCCATGAACGACAAAGTTTTCGACACGCTGACCGGCATGTACTTCACCGTCGATGATCCCGATGGCAGCTACGGCACCGGCCAGGTCATCCGCCTCGCCGCCGAAGGCATCTACTTCATCCGCTATGACGGCAACGAGGTGACGCTGCCCATGGAGCTCGTCTCCATCGGCGAAATGCTCGAAACCACCGACGACGAATTCAAGCTCTGGCGCTTCTTCGACACGATCGAGGAACGCGACACCTGGATCGAATGGCTCGACGCCCCCTCCAAGCCGCGCGTCATCTCGCTGGTGAAGCCGAGCAAGTAAGGGTCCCGCGATTTTCGTCGAGGTGGTCACGACACCACCTTGACGTCAGAACGCAAGTGCCTGAAAAGCAACGCATGCGGACGTGGCGAAACTGGTAGACGCAAGAGACTTAAAATCACACAAGCGTGTTGATTTCGTTGCATGTTACTCGCAAACGCCTTCGCTGTAAGCTATCGAAATCGATAGAACAAAATGAGATTTGCAAAACGCTTTTGTCGCGTTTGAGCGTCCTGTCGCCCCTTGACTCTTCCTCCTCGCCGCCTCATCTCCGCGCCATGACAGAACGCCCATGGAAGCGAAAATACCGCTGGGTGCTGACCGTACTCAACCTCGAGAAAGAGGACTGGTCGGCGTTCCACGATGGCTTCTATATAGGCCGGGTGTCGAGGGAAAGACGAGCCTGAAGCGCGGCACGTTCATGTGGAGCGGCGGGTGTTCGGAGTGGGGAACGTTCCGTACGGCCGATGCCCGATACCGGTCGCACCGTGGAAGCCTGGGAAGCGGCTAAGGCCGTCGAGGACTGGTACAACGAGGGGCTGACGCGAAGCGGAGAGCGCCCGGCGATAGTGGCGCGGAACATAGGGCCGCTAGATGCGGATGGCCTACCGCGGCGGCTGAGGGAAAGCTGACCCTTGAACGCAAAAAAGCCCCCGACCATCCACGAAGGACAGGCGGGGGCTTTTGCATTTCGATATGTTTCAGGTGGAAGGGTTAAACTTCTCCAAAGCGCGCTTCACCAGACCGAGCCCCCACCAAGAGCAGAACGCCCCCACGGCTCCAGATCCAACGCCCAAATCCCATCCGGGGGGATTGAGGTATGGGCAACAAGCCAAGGGGCGATAAACGGAGCAGACACCCATCCGACTATGAGCGCGGTTATGGATCGCTGGAAGAACCCCTTCTTGGTCTTAGGCGGGATGAATACGAGGGCTAGGAGCGTCCCAACGGTTTTAGCTATCGCGCTTTCTGCGATCATGCGCGGTGCCACGGAGGCGCTTTTCTAGGCGCCCTAAGAGCCAGACGAGGAACACCGCCACCACGAACCCGATGCCGAAAAGCTCTGGACGGTCCATGGCGAGCAATCCTGTCTTGGATGCCCACGCCCGAGATCATGATGAATGCCAACGCATTTATAATTTCGAGAAGTGAGGCATAGAGGATATTGGTGTCGAGCCACCCGGCCAGACGGATGACGCTTGAAAAGACCGAGACAAGGAACAATCGGTAGAGCCAGATTTCCCACCGTTCTCTGGCGGCATGGTAGACGATGAGGCAAACCACGCAGTCGCAAAACATGGTGACGAAGGAATGGAAGCGATGGGCTTCATGGCCGATCGCATCCCATGTCATGGACGAGACGAGGTAGGACCACGCTATGGTGGCAATCCATAGTCGAGCCCACGGCACGTCCCATGAGACCATGACGGCGAATACCGCCATGGTCGCGAGGGTGATGGAGTAAGGGTTGATCATCGGCCACCCCCGCCGAAAACTACCACCCCGCCGGTCCTCTTGACGAACGGGACGCCGCCGACGGTCGACACCGAGCCAAGGTCAACCTCATTGTCGATGGCAAGCTGCGTGCCGGACTGGTGAAGCTCTGCGAGCGATTCGGCCGCTGCTGCGATCTGGCCGGCAACTGTGCGAGCCTGCGCCAGCATCCGCTTGGCCTCGAGCGCGTCGGTGAAGAAGCCGTTCTTCACGGCGTCCTCTACGACCTTTGCGTAGGCGTTGGCCTGCTTCAGAGCCGCAGCTAGGTACTTGTCGCCCAGCGCTTGGGCCTTCACGCCGCGTTCAACAATGGCGGTTTTCGTTGCGGTATCGGTCATGTCACTTCCTTTCTCACCAGCAGTGTTTTCGCTCGCCGGCTCTGTCGTTGCCAATCACACGCTCTGCCGCCGGCCGATCAGCCTGGAGCAGGGCAATCGTTCCTGCCGGCGATAGGTTCGCGCGGACAAATGAGGAGCAGCTTAAGAGACTCGCACT
Source organism: Shinella sp. M27 (assembly GCF_049199905.1). Classification (NCBI taxonomy): domain Bacteria; kingdom Pseudomonadati; phylum Pseudomonadota; class Alphaproteobacteria; order Hyphomicrobiales; family Rhizobiaceae; genus Shinella; species Shinella sp. M27. The sequence continues at coordinate 37,998 of NZ_JBLZPK010000017.1, read as the reverse complement.
CTGGCACGCCGCCAAGGTAAGAGCGGCAGAGATCGTAATCAGACATGCGCTGAATTTTGGCATCGTCGCCCTTCCTTTCGAGTTCCTGCCGTTGCGCTTCAACCGCCTGTTCGGCCACAAGCCTCGCCCTAGCCTCAGAGCGAGCCGCTGGCAGAGATACGAGAAAGACGGTCACAGCGCCGAGAAGCGCCCAGCAGCCAGCTTGAGGCCGTCAAAGAGCCCGATCATTTCTCCACCGGGGGCTGGGGAGATGCGAGGCCCGTCGGACCATCCCGCAGGACGTTGACCGCGATCTTCAGCAGACCGAGAACCCCGACCACTTTGAGCGCGGTCTGGTCAGACATGAAAGGCGTCCAGTCGAAGGTCTCAAGCGCCGGGATGACAACCAACGCAACATTCAGAAAATTGTGCAGGAGGTTTGTATTGAAGAACTTCATGTCTTCGGTACCTTGAAGATGCTGAAGATGAGGGCGAGCAGCGCCGAAAGCCAGTTGCCGGAGGGGGCTGGGCCTTGTGCGATCTGGCCTGAAGGGGTGATTCCCAAATCTGTATTTTCGGGGCTCAACACACTGGGTTCAGAGGCTTTAGGGGTGATCGCCAAGCCGGCTAGTTTTCCAGTATAGCCCGCGTCACGAAGCGCCTTTTCGAACGCCTTGGCATATGTAGCGATCATCGCACCGTTGCCGGCCGTGTCGCAGTTCACGATGGCGCGGGAGGCGTAATATTTGTATTCGGGAACACCAGAGTTCCGGATGACGAGATAGTCGTAATCCGACAGCTTCTTGCCGGTGAAGAGACCTTTCTCCATGCCGTCGAATGTGGCGCGCACGGAGGTCTTTAGGTCAAGCGCCGACTGCTTGGTGAGGCCGAGCTTGTCATAGTTCGCCTTATGGGTGATCTGAATGAGCCCCCTGCCAAACCAGCCGTCGCGCCAGTATGGGGTTTTGACCCATGTCAGTTGCCCCTTGGCAAAAGCCGTGTCGAGGCGCTTGATGACTGTGGCATCGGACGGGTTCCTGTCCTTGCTATTTGCATAGACAGTTTCCTTCACAGGCTGCATCTGCCCACCGGTCTCGTGGTAACCTCAGACAGGATAGCCGCTAGATGGAAGATCGAGGTCCCTCGCCTTTCGGCCTCATCAGGAATGGCCTCTACGCCCTGTACCTGGAGCTGAGACGGGGACGTGCCGAAAACGCCGGACGCACGCTGGCGCACCGACGTATAAAATGCGCTACGGTTCATGATTGATTTCCTAGATTGACAAAAGCTTAGGGCTCTGACCCTTGATGGTTCCCAGCCCCTCAGCTAGGACGTGAAAAAATAGAACGGCGCCGACTGCCAATATTTTTAGGTTAGCGAGGGGGATGATATTGACTGCAGCCTTGGAACGCTCAGCCGGAGGATATTCCCCTTTTCACGGAATATCGCCAGCAGACTACGACCGCGTAAAGAAGTCACTTGCTACCCCGAAGGACCTGATTGCGGCGCCTCCTGTGGTATGCAACTTCGAAACTTGGAATGGCAGCTTAAGTGATCGCCGACTAGACGTGGTTACCGAAGGCCTCACGTTCGAATGCTTCGGCACACCAAGAGAGGCAAAGAAACTCTTCATTTTCCCGAGTTCAGCGGGGCGTAAAGATACCAGAACAGCATTCCATCGGGTGGGCTGGCACTCTTGGTTCGACGGGATCTGTTTCAATATTGAAGATCCAACGTACAAGGCGCTTAATCTTGCGGGGGTGCCAGGGTGGTTCTTTGGGACAAAAGAAATTCACGCGCTTCCTCTCGTCCTAAAGTTAATTCGAAAGGTTCAACACCACTACGGCATACCCGATCAAGACGTTCATTTTATAGGGAGCTCCTCAGGCGGATTTGCTTCCTTGTGGTTGGCGAATGAGATGAGTGGCGCGACGGCGATGGTCGGGAACCCTCAATTTTACGCTACAAGATACTCGACAGCAGGTCGTTATCGCGAATTGTTCGACATTGACTTGGGTTCTCCGGAGTTTTACGGGCGAATTAATCTTGATCATATCCGCCTTGATGGCGCGTCACGCTTTCTTATCGTGACAAACTCGAAGTCTAAAATAGATTTTAAGGATCAGGTTCCGTTCTTTCTCAAGGCGAAGAATATTCAGCCACTTAAATACGGACTTAATGAGTGTGGAAGTTTAAGCTTTTATTGCAAGAGTTCAGATAACCGAGGGCCTATTGACCCACATAACGTTCTGGAAGACTCAAAGCAAGCGCGAACACTTTTAGATATATTTACATCGAGCCTGCCTTTCGAGACAAAAGCTACTATAATGGACATGCTGCACGAGATGGACTACACGCGGCAGGACCTGTCGGATAAGCGATTTTTTGCGCATCAGTGGCACTCCCTGACAAGGGAATGGGATTTACCTCTTATGCTTGAACCATCGTTGATAGAGAAGAATTCGGCGCGCTTTCCTTTTGTCGCGGATCCGTCAATCTATTTCGAATTGAAAATCGCACCAAAGGGCGCGCAAATCGAAATTTCACTCAGAACGGCAGATTTAGACAAGACCTCGAAATTCGAAGCATTGGCCAATACAGGGGTAGGAACCCTACAGCAGATTAAAGATGTAACGTCGATTGACATGGGCAAACACCCAATAGCCAAAGCGCGGCAGGAATTGGCGGCGGCTGTCAACAACGTGGGTTCTCTCATTGAGAAAGAGCCCATTGCCCCACCAATCCCGCCGAATCTCCTTACGAAAATAACGACATTCATCGCCAACTTTTGCCGCACAGAACAGCGCCGAGAAGAGCAGCATAGATAGTCGCTCATATCCGGATACGATACGAATCGCCGCCCGCCACCTTCGCTAATGGACGTTGCCAGTGCGCGGTCACAATTCAGGAGAAGTAGAGTGAACAAAGAGATTGCTGCTGACCTTGCCCCGTTGAAATAATCCATTTTGAAGTAAGCTCTGGCCCATTGAGAGGACCAGAGAATGAAGCGCACACGTTTCCCGGACGAACAGATTATCGGCATTCTGAAGGAGCACGAGGCCGGCACGCCGGTCTCGGAACTTTGCCGCAAGTACGGCGTCAGCGATGCCAGCATCTATAAATGGAAGGCCAAGTTCGGCGGCATGGACGTGTCGGAAGCCAAACGGCTTAAGACGCTGGAGGACGAGAACACGAAGCTAAAGCGGCTTCTGGCAGATGCGATGCTCGACAATGCTGCTTTGAAAGACCTTTTGGGAAAGGAGTGGTGACGCCCGCAGCAAGGCGGAAAGCTGTCGCGCATCTGGTGGACCAACATCGGATGAGCGAACGGCGGGCGTGTAAAGCCATGGGCTTTTGCCGAATGACGATCCGCGACGAAACAAGACGCAGCGATGACCATGACCTTCGCGAGCAGATGAAGTGGCTGGCGCATGAGCGCCGTCGCTTTGGATAGGCCAAGACATCGCGGACAAGGAGCTGCATTTCAGCATTGTAGTCGGCGATCTGGCTTCCATCGGGCGTGATGTCGTTCAGGCCGAACGTAATGATCGTCATGTGAGGGACGCCATACGCGGCGTTATCAATCACCGCGCGGCGATAGTTCGCCCTCGCCCAACCGTCTGCGAGGCGCCGGCCGGAGTACCCGGCGTTCCAGACATTGATGTTGTTGTTGCCGAACATCGCGCGAAGAAGCGCCTGCGACTTTGCCGGCCAAGCGTTCGGAGCGGTCGAGGCATAATTTGTCGTACCGACCGCGTTCCCATCTAAGGATCGCACTTCGCGCTCGATGTCCTCCGAAGACAGGTTCTCATATGCATTCGGGGCAGAGCACGGTGTCGTGTTCAAGGAGCCTCAGGAAGGCGATGGAAGGCGACAGCGTTGAGCGCATCGCCCAGAACTTCCATAGCGACGGCGACCCGCACACCGCTCCGTGGGGAAAGCAAAAGAGCAGCTATCGTGGGACCGTTCGCAAAACAGTCCGGACCATGATCGAAGCCATGGGGGTGCACTACACCCGGCACGTGGAGAACGAGGCGAAAGTCGTCCAGGCGTTCAACCGGAAAAGGAAGTCGCAAGAGGAACAGCGATAGAACGTCGTTTTGCAAAACAGAGAGAACTTGTTGCAAAACATCCTCTTGACGTTTCCACCTAAGCGCCTGAAAAGCAACGCATGCGGGCGTGGCGAAACTGGTAGACGCAAGAGACTTAAAATCTCTCGGCCTTGGCTGTGCGGGTTCGATCCCCGCCGCCCGCACCAACAGCGTTTCAAAGCTGCCGCGCTATTCCATTTCTGCAAGATAGTGACGCAGACGATCCTTCAGATGGCTGACGACCTGCGGATGCGTCAGGAAATAGTCGATCGACATGATCTCCCAGCGCTGGCCTTCCTCGCCGAAGACGATGTCCCCGAAGCCACCGGTGAGCTGCGCGACGTGAAAATAGGTTCCGGGTGCCTCGGGCGTCTGGCCGGGATAGTAACGTTCCCACACGATCGAATCGGGATCGATCGAAATGCCGAACTCTTCGCGGGTTTCTCGGATGGCGCATTCAATCGGCGTCTCGTCTTGCTCCCGCCCGCCGCCCGGCAGATCCCACCAGCCCGGAAACGGGATTTCGGCCTTTTCATCCCTGAGATAGGCAATCAGCCGGTCCTCGCAGATGAGCGCGATTTTCGCCCCCTTGAAATGAGCCATGCGGCACCTCCTTGCCAGGAGAAAACTATAGGCGATTCGTGAGTTTCCCGAGGCGATCGGCGGTGGAGATAAACAAAAAGGGCGCGGCCCCTGACGCTGGCCGCACCCTCTTTTTCAGCGACGTCTCAGGAGAACGTCAGGCCGAAAGCTTTGCCGCGATCTTGGCGACGTGGGCGCCCTGGAAGCGGGCGGCGTCCAGTTCGACCTGCGAGGGCTGGCGCGAGCCGTCGCCGTCGGTGATCGTGGAGGCGCCGTAGGGCGAGCCGCCCTTGATCTCGTCAACGCCCATCTGGCCCTGGAAAGCATAGGGCAGGCCGGCGACGACGAGGCCGTGGTGCAGCAGGGTCGGGATGAAGCCGAGGATGGTCGATTCTTGGCCACCATGCTGGGTGGCGGACGACGTGAAGACCGAGCCGACCTTACCGACCAGCTTGCCGGCAGCCCACAGGCCGCCGGTCTGATCCCAGAAATTGCGCATCTGCGAGGCGACCGTGCCGAAGCGCGTGCCGGCGCCGACAATGATTGCGTCGTAGTCGGCCAGTTCGTCTACTTTGGCGATCTCGGCCTTCTGGTCCATCTTGTAGTAGGAAGCCTTAGCGACCTCTTCCGATACCAGTTCCGGAACGCGCTTGACGGTCACGTCTGCGCCGGCAGACTTTGCGCCTTCCGCTACGGCATAGGCCATCGTTTCGATATGGCCATAGGCCGAATAATAGAGGACCAGTACTTTCGCCATCGTCGTCTCCTGTTCGAAAAGGCTTTCCGCTTGATCGCGGCGTCGGCTTGGATGTAGCACTTTGGAGGAGCGGCGTCAGAAGCTGCCCGGTCGACAGACTGTTCACCCCTCATTGACAATGCCTGCCCGATCGGTCGGCATTTCCGTACCAAATCCAGGAAGCACCCATGAGTTCCTCTGAGATCGCCACCGCCGCCATGCTTGCCATCGGCGACGAACTTCTTTCCGGGCGCACCAAGGACAAGAATATCGGCCAGCTTGCCGACATGCTCTTCCTCGCCGGCATCGATCTCAAGGAAGTGCGCATCGTCGGCGACGAGGAGGACGATATCGTCGAGGCGCTGAATGCACTGCGCGCCCGCTACACCTATGTCTTCACGTCCGGCGGAATCGGCCCGACCCATGACGACATCACGGCGGATGCGATCTCGAAAGCCTTCGGCGTGCCCTGCCTGCACGATCCGCTCGCCATGCAACTGCTCGGCGCGATGTACGAGAAGCGCGGCGTGGAGTTCAACGAAGCGCGCCAGCGCATGGCGCGCATGCCGGAGGGTTCCGTGCATATCGAAAATGCCGTTTCCACGGCACCGGGTTTCCATATTGGTAATGTCTATGTAATGGCGGGCGTGCCGCAGGTCTTTACCGCCATGCTCGGCACCGTCGTGCCGCAGCTTGCGGGCGGCAAGCCGATGCTCTCGCGTTCCGTCGCCTCGCCCTTCGGCGAAGGCGATATCGGCAGCGCGCTCGCCGCGATCCAGAAGAACCATCCGGAGACCAGTATCGGCTCCTATCCGCGCTTTTCGGAAAACCGGTTTTCGACGGAAATCGTCATCCGCAGCCGGACGGAAGCGCCCGCGGAAGCCGCCGAACGTGATATCATGGCGATGATCGCCGAAATCGCCGCGGCCAAGGCCGCGTCTTGATCCTAATCAAGGCTTTCCGGTCTCGGCGAGGGGATGCTGACGCAGAACCAGACAGGAGGCCGAAATGACCTACAAGACCATCGTGGCGGTGCTGAGTGCTGCCGAGGACGCCGGGAAAGTCACGGATCACGCGCTGGCGCTGGCGCGCCGCACGGGTGGACATGTCATCGGCATCCATGCGGAAACACCTGTCGTCGTGACGCTGATCGCGCCGATGGAGTATCCGGATCCGAACGCCGTGCTCCAGCTCCAGGAGCGCGCCCGCGAACAATCCCGGACCGTCGAGCAGGCGTTCCGCTCGCGCTGCGAGCGCGACGACATCTCCTATGAGTGGCGGCTCTTTACGGGATCTGCCGGCTATGCCTCGGCCGGCGTCATCGACAGCGCGCGCTCTGCCGATATCGTGCTTGCCGGCCAGTTCGATCCCGATCTGGACGGCCCTGCCCGCGAGGATATCGAGGACCTGCTCTATGAGAGTGGCCGCCCCGTCTACCTCGTCTCCAACGCGCCGGCCGGCCCCGAGCCGGTCGACCGGGTGCTGCTCGCCTGGAACGGCTCGCGCGAAGCGACGCGCGCCGCCTTCGACGCCCTGCCCTTCCTGACGGCGGCCAAGGAGGTCGAGATCTTCACCATCGATCCGCCCGACAACAGCATGCAGTCGGCCGACTATTGCGGGGCGGAACTCGCCGCCACGCTTGCCCGTCACGGCATCAAGATTTCCGTCGCATCGGGCTCGTCGGCGCATCACTCGGTCGCTGAAACGCTGAACCGTCGCGCCACGGAAATCGACGCCGGCCTCATCGTCATGGGCGCCTACAGCCATTCGCGGCTGCGCCAGCGCCTGTTCGGCGGTGTCACCAGCGCCATGATGCGCGGCGCGCGCGCGCCGGTTCTGATGTCGCGGTAAGGCGACTTGCCTGTGGATCGCCCGGTCTCCATAGCCGGGCGATCATTTTCTTGACGGGCGAAGTGCATTAGAGAGAAGGAATCTTCTTTTTTCCCGCCTATCAGGAGTCCCGTCATGTCGCTGCCCGACAAAGCCTTCCCCGTATCCTGGGACCAGTTCCACCGCGACGCGCGCGCGCTCGCATGGCGCCTGGCGGATGGCGACCGCGAATGGAGGGCGATCGTCTGCATCACGCGCGGCGGCCTCGTGCCGGCGGCCGTCATCTCGCGCGAGCTGAACATCCGTCTCATCGAGACGGTCTGCGTCGCCTCCTACCATGACTATGTCTCGCAGGGCGACATGCATGTCCTGAAGGGCATTGCACCCGAACTGAGCCAGAACGGCGGCGAAGGCATTCTCATCGTCGACGACCTCACCGACACCGGCAAGACCGCCGCCCAGGTGCGCGCCATGCTGCCGAAGGCGCATTTCGCCGCCGTCTATGCCAAACCGAAGGGCCGCCCGCTGGTCGATACCTTCGTCACCGAAGTCAGCCAGGACACCTGGATCTATTTCCCCTGGGATATGGGCTTCACCTACCAGGAGCCGATCGCCAAGGGCGCGCGCGGCTGACGTGCCGGCAGGCTGCGGCGAACCGATCGAGAGTTGCGCCGCAACGTGTTGATTTGACGAATTTTCGTAAAAAGCCGGCGGAAGGCGCGCGTCCCTCCGCCGGCTTAATCTTTCCGCAATGCCTGCAAAAGATAGTCCTTATGTTCGCCGATCGGATCGGTGATGGGAGGCGCGGACAGTCATGCCCTATCGATGGCCGGCATTGGCGGCGGCCCTTATTATCACCCTACTCCCGGCCGGGCCGGCGGGCGCGCAGCAGGATATCCGCATCACCGCCGTCGCCGACTATGTCGAGGCCAATGTGCGCCCCTGGCTGACCGAGCCTGCTATCATCAACGCGGTCATCGCCCAAAACGCTCTTCATTCCCGTCTGAACCAGGCGGAAATCCAGGATCTCGATGCACGCTGGCGCGCCGAGCTCTTGAGTGCGAAACGGCCGCTGATCGACGCAACGCTCTCCAACCCGCTTTCGCTTTACCTGAAAGGCCGGCAGCGCGCGGCCGAGGGCCTGATTACCGAAATCTTCGTGATGGACAATCGCGGCCTCAATGTCGGCCAGAGCGACATCACCACCGACTACTGGCAGGGCGACGAAGCCAAATGGCTGAAGAGCTTTGGCGCCGGCCTCGTGCACATCGAGGAGGCGGAGCGGGACGAATCGACCCAGCTCATGCAGTCGCAGGCAAGCCTGCCCATCCGCGATCCCAGCAACGGCGAGATCATCGGCGCCGTCACCGTCGGCGTCAATCTGGACGCGCTCTGACGCGGCGGGAGGGAATCACTTTATCCACGGATCACAAGTTCCGCCGCATGGCTATTGCTTGAAGTCGGGGTGTCAAAAAAACCCGCATTTTCACCTGTGATTTTTTTCGCTTTTCCACAGCGGCATGTCCCGCCACCTCACCTTTCGCCCGGAAGCCGCTGATTTTTCAGGCATCCCGCGCTGTCCCCATTTTCCACAGGCAGCAGGCACAACATATAGGGTTCAAACTTCGTTCACAAACCAGCCCTTGACGGGAATCGGGCTGATGAGGTTAATGAAATCCAAGTTGCGGCGGCGGCTGAACCGTATTGTTACGAGGTCGGTTCTCATCATGAAATCGCGTTCCCATGCGCATGTGGCCGGGTGGATGATCCGCTCGCTGCACGAGGGTTTTTGCGCAGGATTTCCTGAAACGTCATCGCGATCCGTGGGACTGGAAAAAAGAAGCTGTTGATACTATATTTAGTGTTTGCAGCTAAACTCACCGCAAGATACAGGATCCCGTAATCAATCGGGTTTCACGCACGGACTGAGAATTTGAGCTGGCTGCATGTCATTGCGGCCGGTCGGGGATAATTGCGCCCTGTTTTGAAGGCAGGCTGCGGCACAAAGGACAACGGACATGCGCATAGAACGTCGTTTCACCAAACCCGGCCAGTCGGCCTATGCGGAAATCGAATTCCGCAAGGCGACCAGTGAAATCAAGAACCCGGATGGTTCCATCGTCTTCCGTCTCGCCGATATCGACGTACCCGCACAGTTCTCCCAGGTCGCCGCCGACATCCTCGCCCAGAAATATTTCCGCAAGGCCGGCGTGCCCGCGCGCCTGAAAAAGGTCGAAGAAAACGACGTTCCCTCCTTCCTGTGGCGTTCCGTGCCCGACACCGACGCCCTGGCCAAGCTGCCCGAGGGTGAGCGCTTCGGCTCGGAAACCGATGCCCGCCAGGTCTTCGACCGCCTCGCCGGCACTTGGACCTACTGGGGCTGGAAGGGCAAGTATTTCGCATCTGAAGAAGACGCTGCTGCCTTCAAGGACGAGCTTGCCTATATGCTCGCCACCCAGCGCGTCGCCCCGAATTCGCCGCAGTGGTTCAACACCGGCCTGCACTGGGCCTATGGCATCGACGGCCCCGGCCAGGGCCACTTCTATGTCGACCCCTTCACCGGCAAGCTGACCAAGTCCAAGTCGTCCTACGAACATCCCCAGCCGCATGCCTGCTTCATCCAGTCGGTCGAAGACGATCTCGTCAACGAAAACGGCATCATGGACCTGTGGGTGCGTGAAGCCCGCCTGTTCAAGTATGGCTCCGGTACCGGCTCCAACTTCTCCTATCTGCGCGGCGAAGGCGAAAAGCTTTCGGGCGGCGGCCGTTCCTCCGGCCTGATGAGCTTCCTGAAGATCGGCGACCGCGCGGCCGGCGCCATCAAGTCGGGCGGCACGACGCGCCGCGCGGCCAAGATGGTCGTGGTCGACATCGACCATCCGGATATCGAGGCCTACATCAACTGGAAGGTCAAGGAAGAGCAGAAGGTGGCGGCCCTCGTCACCGGCTCGAAGATCGTCGCCAATCACCTCAAGGCCATCATGAAGGCCTGCGTCAATTGCTCGGCCGAAGGCGACCGTTGCTACGACCCGGCGGAAAACCCGGCCCTCAAGCGCGAAATCCGCGCTGCCAAGAAGAGCCAGGTTCCGGAAAACTACATCAAGCGCGTCATCCAGTTCGCCAGACAGGGCTACAAGGACCTCGAGTTCAAGACCTACGACACGGACTGGGATTCGGAAGCCTACCTCACCGTCTCCGGCCAGAACTCCAACAACTCCGTCTCGCTGAAGGACGATTTCCTTCGCGCCGTCGAGAACGACGGTGACTGGAACCTGACCGCCCGCAAGGACGGCAAGGTCATGAAGACGCTGAAGGCCCGTGACCTCTGGGAGCAGATCTCCTACGCCGCCTGGGCATCGGCCGATCCGGGCCTGCACTTCAACACGACGATGAACGACTGGCACACCTCGCCGGCCGAAGGCCCGATCCGCGCGTCCAACCCGTGCTCGGAATACATGTTCCTCGACGACACCGCCTGCAACCTCGCCTCGCTGAACCTGCTTCAGTTCAAGGATGCGGCCACGAAGAACATCAACATCGCCGACTACGAACATGCTGTCCGCCTGTGGACCGTCGTGCTCGAAGTCTCCGTGATGATGGCGCAGTTCCCCTCGCGCCAGATCGCCGAGCGCTCCTACGAATACCGCACGCTCGGCCTCGGCTACGCCAATATCGGCGGCCTGCTGATGTCCTCCGGCATCCCCTACGACTCGACGGAAGGCCGCGCCATCGCCGGCGCGCTCACCGCGATCATGACGGGCGTCTCCTACGCAACATCTGCCGAAATGGCGAGCGAGCTCGGCCCGTTCCCGAATTTCGAGCCGAACCGCGACAACATGCTGCGCGTCATGCGCAACCACCGCCGCGCCGCCTATGGCGAGACCACCGGCTATGAGGCTCTCTCGGTCAATCCGGTCGCCCTCATTCATGACGAGTGCCCGGACCAGACCCTGATCGTCCACGCCAAGGCCGCCTGGGACAAGGCCGTCGCGCTCGGCGAAAAGCACGGCTACCGCAACGCCCAGACGACCGTGATTGCGCCGACCGGCACGATCGGTCTCGTCATGGACTGCGACACGACCGGCATCGAGCCCGACTTCGCGCTGGTGAAGTTCAAGAAGCTCGCCGGCGGCGGCTACTTCAAGATCATCAACCGCGCCGTTCCCGAAGCCCTGCGCACGCTCGGCTATTCGGAAAGCCAGATCGCCGAGATCGAGGCCTATGCCGTCGGCCATGGCAACTTCAACCAGGCACCGGCCGTCAACCCCGGCTCGCTGAAGGCCAAGGGCTTCACCGACGAGAAGATCGAGGCCGTCAGCGCCGGTCTCAAGGCAGCCTTCGACATCAAGTTCGCCTTCAACCAGTGGACGCTCGGCGCCGACTTCCTGAAGGATGTGCTGAAGGTTTCGGACGCGCAGCTCTCCGACATGTCCTTCAACCTGCTGGAGCATATCGGCTTCACGAAGAAGGAGATCGAGGCCGCCAACATACACGTCTGCGGTGCGATGACGCTGGAAGGCGCGCCCTTCCTCAAGGCCGAACACCTGGCCGTCTTCGATTGCGCCAATCCCTGCGGCAAGATCGGCAAGCGTTACCTCTCGGTCGAAAGCCACATCCGCATGATGGCGGCGGCCCAGCCGTTCATCTCGGGCGCGATTTCCAAGACGATCAACATGCCGAACGAGGCGACCGTCGAGGATTGCAAGAACGCCTACATGCTCTCCTGGAAACTCGCGCTGAAGGCCAACGCTCTCTACCGCGACGGCTCCAAGCTCTCGCAGCCGCTTAACGCCTCGCTGATCGAGGACGAAGAGGACGAGGACGATGCCATCGAGGCGCTGGTCGCAGCCCCCGCTGCCGCCCAGGCCGTCACGGTCACCGAAAAGATCATCGAGAAGATCATCGAGCGTGTTTCGCGCGACCGCGAAAAGCTGCCGAACCGCCGCCAGGGTTACACCCAGAAGGCTGTCGTCGGCGGCCACAAGGTCTATCTGCGCACCGGCGAATTCGGTGACGGCCGCCTCGGCGAGATCTTCATCGACATGCACAAGGAAGGGGCCGCCTTCCGTGCGATGATGAACAACTTCGCCATCGCCATCTCGCTGGGTCTGCAATACGGCGTGCCGCTCGAAGAATATGTGGAGGCCTTCACCTTCACCAAGTTCGAGCCGGCCGGCATGGTTCAGGGCAACGACGCGATCAAGAACGCCACGTCGATCCTCGACTACGTCTTCCGCGAACTTGCCGTCTCCTATCTTGGCCGCCATGACCTCGCGCATGTCGACCAGTCGGACTTCTCCAACACTGCACTCGGCAAGGGCATCCAGGAAGGCAAGACCAATCCGTTCTCGACCGGCTGGACGCGCGGCCACAAGCCGACGCTCATCCAGGGCGGCCAGACCGAGCGTCAGCTCTCCGAGCCGAAGGGTGCGGCCACCGCCGCTCCCGCCAAGGCAGCCTCGAGCGGCAACGTGACGGCCTTCGCCGGCAACGCCGCCCGCAAGCTGGAGCCGACCGTCGCAGCCAGCACCCACGAAATCGTCGCCTTCAAGCGCGATTACGAGGAGCGCGCCGCCGAACTGGCCGAGGAAGTGGCCGACGACGCTGCCGAGGAAGCCGAAGGCATCACCGCCCTCTTCTCCGACAAGGCCGCCGCCGAAGCCGCAAGCGCCAAGGCCGACGCCAAGAAGATCGAAAACGAACGCCGCATGCGCTCCATCGCGCAGGGCTACACGGGCAACATGTGCTCGGAGTGCCAGAACTTCACGATGGTGCGGAATGGCACCTGTGAGAAGTGCGATACCTGCGGCGCAACGAGCGGGTGCAGCTGAGGCACTTCAAGCCGTCTTGTGATTTGAATGATACCCCGGCATTCGGCCGGGGTATTTTTTTGAGATTTTCGTGCCTTTGAAGCACAAAACACACTGAATATTTTAAGCAACGAGCAGGACTACAATCATTTAAGATGAGCGAGGTCGGTATCCTACCGACGCTGAGTGCTGACCGTCCAAGTGCTCTCAGAAGGATAGCATTCATTAATGCCGTATCAGAGACTCATATCGCAATGGAGCTTTGATGCATCTCCGCTCTACGGTGGAGTTCGTCGATTGCGAGCATTTGAGTGCTTCCCCTCAATAGGGCACCCAAAAGAAAAACAATCCTTAAAGTTGCAACAACATAAAAATATGTAATACTAATTACTGTCACGAATCGGGAGATTGGCAATGGGTCAGGTAACACCGTTTTCGAATGATAATGAGAATATGGACGCTGATGAATATGTCGCGATGTCACATCTCGCGGCAATCAAAAAGAAACTTGGCCTACGTTACAAAATGGTTCCCTATCTTGTTGACATGTTGGTTCAGGAAATCAGCGAAGGAGCAAAAGAAAACACAAAAAGAACGGCTCACGACCCCTTTTTTAAGGATGCAGCTACGTTAGATTTTTCGGTATAATCTATAACGTATTCACGAATTATCTGAAGTCCTTGCGATGGAGGGACTTTCAAAGCCTTTAATTTACTTGCAACCTGACGCATATTCCCGATGAGCTCTGGGTCAATCTTTTCATCACGCTCTGCCATCGATTCGATCCTTCGACTGTCCGTCCATTTGACGTAACGTAAATTGCAAACAGACGTATCTCAAGATATCTGTCTTTGGCCGCGCTCTACAATTTAGGTTTTTAATAAAATACAATAGGGATAAATCGATCCATACAGGCTTGTCGAACACAAAAGCTTATATGGGCACTCGATACACGATTAGGTGCCGCCTATGTTGGATTAGTCAGGACCGGGGCGAACTTAAATTGAGTCTTTGTACGATCCATTGATACCTCGCTCAATTGATAGCATCGCAAAGACCTAGCAGCACTAAGTTGATTTTCTAGGAGACAACTGACTGTCTCCGCACTGTGCGTCGGCGTGGCACCTTGTCATTGCAGCGCATGGATGCACAGGCTACATGCTAGCCTCCCGTTACGGGAATCGTGCTGAACCGAATTCCGTGATGCAGAGGGAACAGTCGATGCTGACAGCGCCGCGCCGGGGGCCGATTGCCATGGCTTACCGCGTCCTCGTCCTGCCGGGCGTCCTCGCCTATCTCTTCGCCGTCAGCATCGTCGTGCTTGCCGCCGATCGGTTCTGGCTGGTCGATCTGCTCACCTTCGCCTGGCCCTATGCGGTGGCATCGGGTGTGCTGCTGGTCGTTGCGGCGCTCGTCACGCGACGGGTGAAGGCGATCGTGATCGCGCTTGCCGGCCTTGCCGTCGCCCTCATTCCCGCCTTCGACGTGCCAACCGCCCGCCCCTCCACGGCCGGCGGCGGCCTGAAGGTGCTGACCGCCAATCTCTTCGTGCAGAACCCGGAAGATCCCGCCGTTTTCATCGATCTGCTGCGGCGGGAAAAACCCGATATCGTCGTTTTGCAGGAGACGACGGGACGATGGGCGGCTGCTCTTTCCGAAGCCGGCCTCTTTCGCTACGAGAGCGGGGCGGAGGCCTTGTCGCGCGACAGTATCAAGGTCTATTCCACCTTGCCGATCCGCGCGGAAACCGAGCTGAAGCGCGCCTTCACCGAGCCGAAGGCCTACAAGCAGCCGCTGCGGCTCGAGCTCGACATGCGCGGCAAGCCACTCTTCCTCTATGCCTTCCATCCCGAGACCCCGCGGCGGCTTTGGCAGTGGCGCGACCGCAACGCCTATCTTTCCGCCGCGGCCGATGCGGTGAAGGGCGATCTCCAGCGCGCGCCCGTCATCGTTGCGGGTGATTGGAACACGCCGACCTGGTCGCCGTTCTATCGCAGCTTCCTGCGCCAGGCCGGCCTCGCCTCCACCGAAGGCGGCTGGCTGCAGCCGGTCACGCGCTTCAGCCTGAAGCTCGACTGGCTCGCCTATATCGGCGCCACGATCGACCATGTCGCCGTTTCGCCCGACATTTCGGTGCGCAGCCACCGCGTCGGCCCGGCTTTCGGCTCGAACCACCTGCCCGTCATCGTCGAACTTGCCATGCCAGAGACCTGACCTCTCGCCCTTTGCGAAAAACTCCCTATCTTTCAGGGGAAACAACCCGGGATAAAACAATGGCCACGGAAAAGGACAGCCCGAAAGCCTCGCTCGAAAAGGAGCGCGCCCAGCAGCAGGACAAGGCCGCAAAGGCGGAACAGGACGATTATCTCGAAGAGGCGCTGGAAGAGACATTTCCCGCCAGCGATCCGATCGCGCCCGGCGAGGTGAAGGACCATGCCAAGTGAAGCGATCGCCGGCCCGACGGATATGACGACGGAATGAACCAGCCTTTCCTGTTCGATGGCCCTGAGGATGGGCCCGTCACCCTGCTGCTCGCCCATGGCAGCGGCGCGCCGATGGATTCGGCGGCGATGAATGCCGCGGCCACCGCGCTCGCTGCCGAAGGCTTGCGGATCGCCCGCTTCGAGTTCTCCTATATGGCCGCACGCCGGATCGATGGCAGCCGCAAGCCACCGCCAAAGGCGGAGACGCTGAACCCGGAATTCCAAGCCGCCGTCGCAGCGCTCGGCGCCAGGGGGCCGCTGGTGATCGGCGGCAAGTCGATGGGCGGGCGTGTGGCCAGTATGGTGGCGGACACGCTTCATGCGGACGGCAAAGCCGCAGGCCTTCTCTGCCTCGGCTATCCTTTCCACCCGCCGGAAAAGCCGGCGCAGCTGCGCACCGCTCATCTGATGGACCTGAAGGTGCCGACGCTGATCTGCCAGGGCACGCGCGATCCTTTTGGAACGAAGGACGAGGTGCCGGGTTACGGCCTGCCGGAGCGTATTCGCATTCTCTGGCTGGAGGACGGCGATCACGACCTGAAACCGCGCAAAAGCCTCTCCGGCTTTTCCGCCGCCGACCACCTCGCCACCATGGCAAAGACGGTCAAGGTTTGGACGCAGACGCTGCGCTAAAACCCTGTTCCGTGCGGAACAGCGCGCAAAATCCCGTCATGCGAAGGTCCGGTCACTGGATGCAACGAGCCATCCGCAACCGACCCCGAAGGGAACAGACCATGCGCAACATCCTCCTCATCGCCGCCGTTGCCCTTGCATCGGTCTCCTCTTTCGCCGCCCCCTCGCAGGCCGGCTCCTACAGCTACGGCTACCAGCCGCACTGCTTCGTCAAGAAGGTGACGTCCTACGATTATTACGGCAACCTGATCATCAAACACGTCCGCGTCTGCCGCTGAGCGGAGCCCCTCGACAGGGGTTGTTCGACGCGCGGCTCCCGCCGGCACGACGGCCTCACGGACGGACC
>NZ_JBLZPK010000017.1:0-21459 GCF_049199905.1 Shinella sp. M27 | reverse complement strand
TTCGGTGTTTTCAGTTGCCGCTGACCTGGCCGGCCCAGCTCTGTGCGCCGGTCTCGCCATCCAGGAACGGCAGGGCGGTGCTGACGAGCGCGGGTGCGGCGAAGGTTTCGTAATGTGTCAGGCCGGGCAGGATGGCGAGGCGGTTCTTCGACATGTTTTCGCGCATCCAGCCGGCATCCCGCAAGCCGCCGCCGAGCTTCTGATAGAATTCGACCATATGCTCGGGCCGGATCATATCGCTGTCGCCGTAGATCAACATGACGGGCATGGAGAGCTTTGCGACGGCGTCGGATGCGTCATAGTCCTCCCGCATGGCGGCCCCCATAGCATCGAGCAGCTTGGGAAATTGCGAGACATCGGGCGCAACGGCCGCATAGGATTTATACATCGGCGTCTCCTTCATCATGTCAGCCATGGCGCCGGACACGGACGCCTGCTGCGGCAGCATTTCCGGAAAGAAGCCGTTGCGGGCGAAAGGCGCGGACGCGATGACGAGGCGACGTACCTTGTCCGGTGCCTGCGCGGCCATCTGCAGCGCAACACCACCACCGAAGGAGTAACCGAGCACATCGACCTGATCATACCCGAGCTGGCTGACGAGCGCGGCCATATCGGCGCCGATGGCGGGAATATCGATCGGTCGGTTGCCGAGCGGCGTGCGGCCATGGCCCTGGAGATCGACACCGATGACCTGGCGCTTCTCCTGCAAGGTCTTGAGGTTTTCGCCATACATCTCGATCAGGCCGAGACCGCCATGCAGCAGGAGCAGCGGCTCGCCCTTGCCGCGGATTTCATAGTAATAGTCGATGCCGTTGACCGACAGGTGGCCGGCCTTGTCCGGCTTGCCGACGATGCTTTGTAACGGATTTTCCTTGATCTCCTCCGCCTGCGCTGCGGCGGGCGCAAAGGCGGCAAGGGCTGCGGTCAGAAGGGTGATGACGGTCATCTTCGGCATGTCTCTCTCCTCGGTTTCAACCGGCGCCTTACCGGCTTCATGCACCAAGGACGCGTGTGGTCGCCGCATGCCGACAGGACAGGAGAAATTTTCGGAAACGCACCTCGCAAATTGAATCAAGATGCTACGGATTCGATTCCGATTTCTGGCCTATGCTATTGAAATGTAAAGGAGACGGTTGCCTTATGCGGGGAGGCGCAAGGGAAGAAAACTTTAACCGATGCGGATGCATATTAGCGCTACACCAATGCATCCCGGCCGGCCATGACGCACAGTTTCTCCTACACCCATTACGATCTCGACCTGCAACGCAGCGGGACCGTGGTCGAAATCACGCTGTCGGCCGTCGCCAATGTCCGCCTGATGAGCCACGCCAATTTCGACCTGTTCAAGAATGCGCGCCAGCACAAATTCCTCGGCGGCGTCGCCAAGCAGTCGCCGATCCGGCTGAAGATTCCGGAGAACGGTCACTGGCATGTGGTAGTCGATATGGAAGGACATCCGGGCAAGGCGCAGTCGTCGATCAAGATCGTGCCGCTCGCCCCGCAGAAACCGGCCCAGCGCTTCAGTGCGGCTTAATTAGCCTTCGCCGCGCTCCTTGCGCAGCTTCGCCCACCAGTCGAGCCGCTTGCGCAGTTCGCGCTCGAAGCCGCGCTCCGGTGGATCGTAGAAGGTCCGGCGCCCCATCTTTTCCGGGAAATAATCCTGTCCTGAAAAGGCATCCGGCTGGTCGTGGTCGTAGCGATAGCCGTCGCCATAGCCCTCGCCCTTCATCAGCTTGGTGGGCGCGTTGAGAATGTGTTTCGGCGGCAGCAGTGAGCCGTTTTCCTTCGCCGCGCGCATGGCCGATTTGTAGGCGGTGTAGATGGCGTTCGATTTCGGCGCGGTGGCAAGGTAGACGCAGGCCTGCGCTAGTGCCAGATCGCCCTCCGGTGAGCCGAGAAAATCATAGGCGTCCTTCACCGCATTGCAGACGACGAGCGCCTGCGGATCGGCAAGGCCGATATCCTCGACAGCCATACGCACCATGCGGCGGCAGAGGAACAGCGGGTCCTCGCCGGCATCGAGCATGCGCGTGAGATAGTAGAGCGAGGCATCGGGATCCGACCCGCGCACGGCCTTGTGCAGGGCGGAGATGAGATTGTAGTGGCCGTCCTGCGACTTGTCATAGACGGGCGCGCGGCGCTGCACGATGCGGAAGAGTTCGTCCTGCCCGAAGGTCTCGCCGGCACGGGCAGCACGCCACACTTCTTCCGCCAGCGTCAGCACGGCACGGCCGTCGCCATCGGCCATGCGCAGCAACGAGGCGCGCGCTTCGTCGTCCAGCGGCAGCGGCTTTTCCTCGACGGCCTCGGCGCGCTTCAACAGCTCTTCCAGGCTCGTCTCGTCATGCGGTTTGAAGGTGAGCACGCGAGCGCGTGACAAAAGAGCGGCATTGAGTTCGAAGGACGGGTTCTCCGTCGTCGCACCGACGAGCACGATCGTGCCGTCTTCCATGACGGGCAGGAAGCTATCCTGCTGCGCGCGGTTGAAACGATGGATCTCATCGACGAAAAGCAGCGTCTGGCGACCACCCATTCGGCGCGCGCGGGCGGCCTCGAACACCTTCTTGAGATCGGCGACGCCGGAGAAGATCGCCGAAATCTGCTCGAAGGCAAGGCCTGTTTCGCCTGAAAGCAGCCGCGCCACCGTGGTCTTGCCTGTGCCCGGCGGCCCCCAGAAGATCATAGACCCGAGCGATCCGGCCTCGATCATGCGCGAGAGCACGCCGTCCGGGCCGGTCAGGTGTTCCTGGCCTGACACTTCGCCCAGCGTGCGGGGGCGAAGGCGATCGGCCAGCGGCCGTTTCGCCTTCATGTCCTCCGGTTCATGCGGGGCGAAAAGATCGCTCATCGGAAGAACTGGCGGATGCGCTGGCCGTCGCGCTCGATCTCGACGCGCCAGATCGACGGGTCTTCGCCGGTGAGCTTGGCGAGCGTTTCGGTGGTCGTGACGGCGGTGCCGTTGAGCTCGATGATGATGTCGCGCGGCTGAAGGCCGATGCGAGCGGCTGGCGAGCCGCGATTGACCTCGGTGACGACGACGCCGTTCGTCGTGCCCTGCCCGGCCGGCATGCGCAGTTCCTCGGACACGCGCGGCGAGAGATTGGCGACGACGGCGCCGGAGAAGGGATTGCGGCCTTCGATCAGGCGTTCGTCGCGCGGCGTTGTTTCCGGCGCGCGGTCGAGCGAGAGCGTCAGATCCTGCGGCTTGCCATTGCTGACGACCGTGATGCGCGCCGTGCCGCCGATGCCGACGGTGGTGAGGCGATAGCCGAGCGCATCGGGATGTTCGACGGGGATGCCATTGACCGCCGTCACGATCTGCCCCGGCTTCATGCCGGCCTTTTCCGCCGGGCTGCCCGCCTGAACCTTCGAGATCAGCGCACCACGCGCCCGGTCAAGCCCGAGCGCCTCGGCAACCTCTGACGTGACCGCCTCGAAGGTGGCGCCGACGAAGGGGCGATCGAAGCTCGCACTGCCATTCTCGGCGCTGGCGATGAAGGTTTTCACGAGATTGGCCGGGATAGCGAAGCCGACGCCGTTCGAGCCACCGCCGCGCGAAAAGATCGCGGTGTTGATGCCGATCAGCTCGCCGTTCATGTTGATAAGCGCCCCGCCGGAATTGCCCGGATTGATGGCGGCATCCGTCTGGATGAAGAAGCCGAAATCTCCGGAGCGGACCTGATTGCGGGCCAGCGCCGAAACGATGCCGCTCGTGACCGTCTGGCCGACGCCGAACGGGTTGCCGATGGCGAGCACGAGATCGCCGACTTCGACCGCATCGCTGTCGCCGAGCGGCAAGGTGGTGAAATCCCCCTCCGTCTTGATCTTCAGCACGGCGAGATCGACGCGCTCGTCCTTCAGGACGACGGTGCTTTCATATTCGCGGCCATCGGCCAGCGCCACCTTGATGTCGCTTGCCCCCTCGATCACGTGGTTGTTCGTCACCACGATTCCCTTGGCGCCGACAATGACGCCCGAGCCGAGCGAGGATTGCTTCTGGCTGCGGTTCGGCATCTGCTGGCCGAAGAATTCCTCGAAGAAGCGATCGCCGTCGAAGAGCGAGCGGCGCTCGACAACGCGCTCAGCATAGACATTGACGACGGCGTTCTCGACCTGCTTGACGAGCGGTGCGAAGGAGAGCTGCATTTCCGTGCGCGATTGCGGCACGGTGCGCTCCTCGGCCATGGCGGGCGTCATCAGCGCCAGTGCCACGGCAAGCGGCGCGGCAAGCAGAATGCGGATATGCGTCATCAAGTGAGTCTCCTTCGTTTCCGCCACACGATCAGATAGGATTTCGCAGGAAAAAAGGCAAACCGCGCGATCTTCACCGCTCGCGCGGCCTCACGCGGCACGCACGAAAAAGTGGTCGCAAGAAATCTTCACGGCCGTTGAAACAACATGCTCCGCCGTTACGTAGAAGTCAGGGAAACAACCAAACCAATCGAGCCCCGCCATGTCTCTCTACCGCCCCCCGCGCATCATCCCATCCGAAATCACCCCCGAGCGCTGGTTCTTCAACCGGCGCAGCTTTCTGGCGGCTGCCGCCGGCGGCGCGCTTGCCGCAGCAGGAACACCAGCCTTTGCAGAGGCCCTGAAGGCCTCCAAGAGCCAATACGCCGTCGATGAGAAGCTGACGCCCGAGAAGGACGTGACGGGCTACAACAATTTCTACGAATTCGGCCTCGGCAAGGAAGACCCGGCGGCGAACTCGGAAAAGTTCAAGCCGACGCCCTGGACCGTGAAGGTGGACGGGCTGGTCGGCAAACCGAGGGAATTCGGCCTCGAGGAGCTGCTGGCCATGCCGCTGGAGGACCGGGTTTATCGTATGCGCTGCGTCGAGGCGTGGTCGATGGTCATTCCCTGGGTGGGCTTTCCACTCTCAGCCCTGCTCGACAAGGTGGAGCCACTTGGGGATGCCAAATACGTCGCCTTCGAGACGGTGGTGCGGCCGGAGGAAATGCCGGGGCAATCGGGCTACTTCCAGTCCCTGCCCTGGCCCTATGTCGAAGGCCTGCGGCTCGACGAGGCCCGCCATCCGCTCGCCATCCTCGCCGTCGGCGTCTATGGCAAGACGCTGCCCAACCAAAATGGCGCGCCGATCCGCCTCGTCGTTCCCTGGAAATACGGTTTCAAGGGCATCAAGTCGATCGTCAAGATCACGCTGACCGACAAGCAGCCGCCCTCAACCTGGAACATCTCCGCGCCGAACGAATACGGCTTCTATGCCAACGTCAATCCGGAGGTGGATCACCCGCGCTGGAGTCAGGCCAGCGAGAACCGTATCGGCGAAGGCGGCTTCTTCGGTGCGAACCGCCGGCCGACCCTGCCGTTCAACGGCTATGCCGACGAGGTCGCCAGCCTCTATAGCGGCATGGATCTGAGGGCGAACTACTGATGCTGCCCGCCCTGCCCCGTAAATACCACGCCGCCTCGATCTGGCTGCTCTATGCCGCCGGGTTCGTACCCGCGGCATACGGCTTCTGGCTCGGCGCGACGGGGCGCCTGCCCGGCAATCCGGTGAAGGAGTTCGAGCATCTGCTCGGGCTCTGGGCACTGCGCTTCCTTGTCGCAACGCTGGCGATCACGCCGCTGCGCGATCTCTTCGGCATCAACTGGATCCGCTACCGCCGCGCGCTGGGGCTGCTCGTCTTCTGGTACGTGCTGATGCATTTTTCGACCTATATGGTGCTCGACCAGTACCTGAATTTTTCGGCGATCCTCGCCGATATCGCTAAGCGCCCCTTCATCACCATCGGCATGGCGGCCTTCGTGATGCTTATTCCGCTGGCGATGACCTCCAACAATTGGTCGATCCGCCGGCTCGGGCCGCGCTGGGTGAAACTGCACAAGCTGGTCTACATCATCGCCGCGGCCGGGGCGCTGCACTTCGCCATGTCGGTCAAGGTCGTGGGGTTGGAGCCGTGGAGCTATATCGTGCTGGTGGCGGCGCTGCTCCTCTGGCGCCCGGTGCGGCCACGCTTCAACCGCTGGAAGCGCGGAAGCAACGGCAGGCCGCAGTTCACCCGGGCGTAAAACCGCGCCGCACCCCATCGCCACAACGAAAAGGCCGGGAGATCGCTCTCCCGGCCTTTTTTATCTGTCGCGTGTCCCGAAGGGATCAGGCGGCTTCGGCAGCGGCTGCTTCAGCGGCAACGCGGACCTTGTCGGCTGCGCCCTTGGCATCGACATCGCGTTCAACGAACTCGATGACGGCGAGCGGGGCGTTGTCGCCGTAGCGGTAGCCGGCCTTCATGATACGCAGGTAGCCACCGTTGCGGCTGGCGTAACGGGTTGCGATCGCATCGAACAGCTTCGAAACGACGGCAACGTCGCGGATCTGCGAGATCGCCTGACGGCGAGCGTGCAGGTCGCCGCGCTTGCCCAGCGTGACGAGCTTTTCGACGATCGGGCGAATTTCCTTCGCCTTCGGCAGCGTCGTTACGATCTGCTCATGCAGGATGAGCGAGGCAGCCATGTTGGCGAACATCGCCTTGCGGTGGCTGGCAGTACGGTTGAGTTTGCGACCGGAATTCTGGTGGCGCATCTCGGGTCTCCTTCACATGCAGGCAACTAGCCTGCCGTTTGATGGGGCGCATGTCCGTCCCGCGTTCCGCGGGACCAAGGTACATGCGCGTTAATCATGCTAAGGCCAGCTTTACGCGCCCCGAGGGGCGCGTGCGGCCTTAGTATTGGTCTTCGTAGCGCTTGGCGAGATCTTCGATGTTCTCGGGCGGCCATGCCGGCACTTCCATGCCGAGGTGCAGGCCCATGGAAGCGAGAACTTCCTTGATTTCGTTGAGCGACTTGCGACCAAAATTCGGAGTGCGAAGCATTTCGGCTTCGGTCTTCTGAATGAGATCGCCGATATAGACGATGTTGTCGTTCTTCAGGCAGTTCGCCGAACGGACGGAAAGTTCCAGTTCGTCGACCTTCTTGAGGAGTGCCGGGTTGAACGCCAGTTCGGTGACCGATTCTTCTTCGGCTTCCTTCTGCGGTTCGTCGAAGTTGACGAAGACCGAGAGCTGGTCCTGAAGAATGCGGGCTGCAAACGCGATCGCATCTTCGCCGGTGACGGAGCCGTCAGTCTCGATGGACATGGTCAGCTTGTCATAGTCGAGAACCTGGCCTTCACGGGTGTTTTCCACCTTGTAGGACACTTTCTTGACCGGCGAGTAGAGGCTGTCGACCGGGATGAGGCCGATCGGAGCATCTTCGGAACGGTTACGATCGGCCGGGACGTAGCCCTTGCCGTTGTTGACCGTGAACTCCATGCGGATTTCCGCGCCCTCGTCGAGGGTGCAGATCACATGGTTCGGGTTCAGGATCTCGATGTCACCGACCGTCTGGATGTCACCAGCCGTTACGACGCCCGGGCCCTGCTTGCGGACAACCATGCGCTTGGAATCGTCGCCATCCATCTTGATGGCGATTTCCTTGATGTTGAGCACGATATCGGTCACGTCTTCGCGGACACCCGGGATCGACGAGAACTCGTGCAGGACGCCGTCGATCTGCACGGCGGTAACAGCCGCACCGCGCAACGACGACAGGAGAACGCGACGCAGCGCGTTGCCGAGCGTCAGGCCGAAGCCACGCTCCAGCGGCTCTGCAACAAGGCTTGCCTTGGTGCGGCCGGAGGAGGTGAATTCCACCTTGTTCGGCTTGATCAGTTCCTGCCAGTTTTTCTGGATCATATGTTTTGCCTTCCGTTCGCCGCCACCATCCAATCGTGGCGGCCGAGCCCTGAAGATCCAGGAAAGCCGACCGGTTTTCCTGGTTGTTTAAATGCGATGATCAGACGCGGCGCTTCTTGCGCGGACGGCAACCGTTGTGCGGGATCGGGGTCACGTCGCGGATGGACGTGATCATGAAGCCGGCAGCCTGGAGGGCGCGCAGAGCCGACTCACGACCCGAGCCCGGACCGCAGACTTCGACTTCCAGCGACTTCATGCCGTGTTCCTGGGCCTTCTTGGCGCAGTCTTCAGCAGCGATCTGGGCAGCGAACGGGGTCGACTTACGCGAACCCTTGAAGCCCTTGGCACCGGCCGAAGACCAGGCAATGGCGTTGCCCTGTGCATCGGTGATGGTGATCATCGTGTTGTTGAACGAAGAATTGACGTGAGCAACACCCGAGGTGATGTTCTTGCGTTCGCGACGGCGGACGCGTGCGGCTTCCTTGGCCATGGATAGTCCTTTCGTTGATCTCTACACCGCCGTAATGCCAGCGGCTCCACCGGGCCGGGTCTGAACCCTGCCTTGAATAAAATTTGCACACGTCCCGAAGGGAACGTCTGCGGCGATATCGTCACTGCCGTAGTGCCAGCAGCTCCACCGACCGGGACCTCTTGATGAAAGCAAGGCCCCGCTCGAAACTCAAAAGAGGCCGGCGCGAAGCGCCAGCCTCCCATTCCCCGTTTCCGGGAAATTACTTCTTCTTGCCTGCGATGGCCTTCGCCGGGCCCTTGCGGGTACGGGCGTTGGTGTGCGTGCGCTGACCGCGGACCGGAAGGCCGCGACGGTGACGCAGGCCACGGTAGCAACCGAGGTCCATGAGACGCTTGATGTTCATCGAGGTTTCGCGACGCAGGTCGCCTTCGACCTGGTAGTCGCGGTCGATGGCTTCACGGATCTGCAGAACTTCTGCGTCCGTGAGCTGGTGCACGCGGCGATCAGCCGGGATACCGACCTTCTCGATGATTTCCTGTGCGAATTTCGGGCCGATCCCGTGGATATAGGTCAGCGCGATGACTACGCGCTTCGCGGTCGGGATGTTGACGCCAGCGATACGTGCCACGCCTGTTCTCCTTGCTTCCAGTTGCCATCCGGCAAGTGGTTTTCTTCATTCGATACGGCCGGAAAGACCGCGACTCAATTGATGTTCGGGGCATGTCGAAAACGACCGAACCCGGACTTCGTTGTTGGAAATCCGCGCCGATCGCAATGGCATGTCGCGAGTTGGCGCTGTCATAAGGGGGAATCGGCCGAAAAGTCAACTCCCGGCCATTTCTTTTTACCCGATATCAGGCGTTCTCCAGGATTCCACCGATCTCGGCGGTCACCTTGTCGACATTGGCCATGCCATCGACCGTCTGAAGCTTGCCCGTCGACGCATAATAGTTCGACAGCGGCGCGGTCTTCTCGCGGTATTCCGTGAGGCGACGCTTGAAGGCTTCCGGATTGTCGTCGGAGCGAACCGTACCGCCGGCGGCGATCGTTTCGGCAACGCGATTCTCCATGCGCTTGACCAGTGCATCCTCATCGACCTTCAGCTCAATGACGGCGTCGAGCGCGATGCCCTTGCCGGCGAGGATCTGGTCGAGGGCTTCCGCCTGCGGAACAGTGCGCGGATAGCCATCCAGGATGAAGCCCTTGGCACAGTCCGGCGAATCGACACGATCGGAAACGATTTCGTTGACGATCGCGTCGGAGACGAGCTGGCCGGCATCCATGACGGCCTTGGCGCGCTTACCGACATCCGTGCCGGCGGCAACGGCCGCCCGCAGCATATCACCCGTGGAAAGCTGCGGAATACCGTACTTTTCCGTCAGGAGCTTGGCTTGGGTTCCCTTGCCGGCCCCCGGCGGTCCCAGAAAAATCAGTCTCATCGTCCCCTCTTTCCTCCACGCAGCTTCGACTTCTTGATCAGCCCCTCATACTGCTGAGCAATCAGGTGACCCTGTATCTGTGCTACAGTATCGAGGGTCACGCTGACAACAATCAAAAGCGACGTACCACCAAGGTAGAACGGCACCCCGGTCTGCGAGATCAGGATTTCGGGAAGAATGCAGACGAACATCAGATAGGCCGCGCCGATGACCGTGATACGGGTCAGCACGTAGTCGATATATTCGGCGGTGCGCTCGCCCGGGCGGATACCGGGGATGAAGCCGCCATGCTTCTTCAGGTTATCAGCCGTATCCTTCGGATTGAAGACGATGGCCGTGTAGAAGAAGGCGAAGAAGGCGATCATGGCGGCATAGAGCACCATGTAGAGCGGCTTGCCGTGACCGAGCGACGCGATGACCGCGGTTGCCCAGGAGGGCAGCTCGGACGTGTTGGAGAAGCCCGCCAGCGTTGCCGGGAGCAGCAGCAGCGACGACGCGAAGATCGCCGGGATGACGCCCGAAGTGTTGAGCTTCAACGGCAGGTGCGAGGTATCGCCCTGGAACATGCGGTTGCCGACCTGGCGCTTCGGATACTGGATCAGAAGGCGGCGCTGGGCGCGCTCCACGAAGACGATGAGCGCGATGACGACGACGGCCATGAGGACGACGGCGAGAATCACGCCGAAGGACAGGGCACCCGTGCGGCCGAGTTCCAGCGTGCCGGCCAATGCGTGCGGCAGGGCTGCGACGATACCGGCGAAGATGATCAGCGAGATACCGTTGCCGATGCCGCGCGAGGTGATCTGCTCACCGAGCCACATCAGGAACATCGTGCCGCCGAGCAGCGAAATGACGGTGGAGATACGGAAGAACCAGCCCGGATCGTTGACGAGCCCTGCCCCGCTCTCGAGACCGACGGAAATGCCATAGGCCTGCAGCGTGCCGAGCAACACCGTGCCGTAGCGGGTGTACTGGTTGATGATCTTGCGGCCCTGTTCGCCTTCCTTCTTCAGCTGTTCCAGCGAAGGCACGACGGAGGTCATCAGCTGCACGATGATCGACGCGGAGATATACGGCATGATGCCGAGCGCGAAGATCGCCATGCGCTCGACGGCGCCGCCTGAGAACATGTTGAACAGGCCGAGAATGCCGCCCGACTGGCCGCGGAAGGCCTGGGCAAAGGCTTCGGGATTGAGGCCCGGCAACGGGATGTAGGTGCCGAGACGATAGACGAGCAGCGCGCCCAGCGTGAACCAGAGGCGCTTCTTCAGGTCTTCCGCCTTGGCGAAAGTCGAGAAGTTCAGATTAGAGGCAAGTTGTTCCGCTGCCGAAGCCATGCATTTCTCCGCGTAGCCGATCCGGCGGCGGTGAAGCCCGGCCAGGTCCGGAATGGCTGATCCGTTTGGCACCCGCGCCCTGCCCTCCCCGGACCGGTCACGCCGATGCTGAAATTGGTCGTGCCCGCCTGCCGTTGCAGCAAATCGGGCGGATGGAGCCTAAACCGGTTGAAACGCGGATTGTCAAGCAATCCCGGCCTCACCCTGGTTTTTCTTCCGGATAACGACGGGGACAGAATCCCTCAAGCCGTCGTGAGGCTCACATATGGGAGCAAAATCGCCCGGTGTGAAGCACACCGGGCGATTAAATGTCGAATTATTCGGCGGCTTCTGCGACTGCCAGCAGCAGCTTGATCGTGCCGCCAGCCTTTTCGATCTTTTCGATCGCGGGCTTGGAG
Organism: Shinella sp. M27; assembly: GCF_049199905.1. Lineage (NCBI taxonomy): Bacteria > Pseudomonadati > Pseudomonadota > Alphaproteobacteria > Hyphomicrobiales > Rhizobiaceae > Shinella > Shinella sp. M27. The sequence continues at coordinate 10,119 of NZ_JBLZPK010000017.1, read as the reverse complement.
GCGCCGGCGACTTCGAAGGCAACCTTGGCCTTCAGTTCGCCGTCGGCCAGAACGCGTACACCGTCCTTCTCGCGACGGATAACGCCGGCTGCCTTGAGAGCAGCGGCATCAACGGTCGCCTTGGCGTCGAGCTTGCCGGCGTCGATGGCCTGCTGAACGCGGCCGAGCGAGACGATGGCGAAGTCGGACGAGAAGATGTTGTTGAAGCCACGCTTCGGCAGACGACGGTAGATGGGCATCTGACCGCCTTCGAAGCCGTTGATCGCAACGCCCGAACGAGCCTTCTGACCCTTGACACCGCGACCACCGGTCTTGCCGGAGCCCGAACCGATACCGCGGCCGAGGCGCTTGCGGTTCTTCGAGGAGCCTTCGTTGTCTTTGATTTCATTCAGTTTCATGATCTATCCCCTCACTTCTCTTCGACGACGCGAACGAGGTGCTGGACGGCACGGATCATGCCGCGGACAGACGGGGTGTCTTCCAGCGTGCGAACCCGGTGCATCTTGTTGAGGCCCAGGCCGACGAGCGTTGCGCGCTGGATGGCCGGACGGCGGATGGGGCTGCCGATCTGCTCGACAGTCACCGTCTTCGTGGCGGTTTCTTTCTTAGCCATGATCAGTGCTCCTTATTCTTCGGCAGACACGCCGGCAGACGTGCGGCGAGCCTGCAGCGTGGCGTACTTCATGCCGCGCTGAGCTGCGATGTCCTTCGGGTGCATCTGGCTCTTGAGGGCGTCGAACGTCGCACGGATCATGTTGTACGGGTTCGAGGAACCGGTCGACTTGGCGACGACGTCATGAACGCCGAGCGTTTCGAAGACGGCGCGCATCGGGCCACCTGCGATGATACCGGTACCGGCCTTGGCCGAACGCAGCAGCACCTTGCCGGCGCCGTGACGGCCGTGCACATCGTGGTGCAGCGTGCGGCCGGAGCGCAGCGGTACGAAGATCAGGTCGCGCTTGGCGGCTTCCGTGGCCTTCCGGATAGCTTCCGGAACTTCACGAGCCTTGCCGTGGCCGAAGCCGACGCGGCCCTTCTGGTCGCCGACGACGACGAGAGCTGCAAAACCGAAACGACGGCCGCCCTTGACGACCTTCGCGACGCGGTTGATCGCGACGAGCTTGTCGACAAACTCGCTGTCGCGCTCTTCGCGGTTCTGGCGGTCGTCACGACCGCGCTTTTCCTGTGCCATTGTCCTTTTCCTTTTTCTTTTCCGGGTGCAATCGGCAGATTGTCGAAAGCCGCCCCCATTCAGGAAATGGAAGCGACCAGTACCCTACTGAGTGATCGGCGGGGCACCGAAGTGCCCGGCCGAGTGATCAGAAGTTCAGACCACCTTCACGGGCGGCTTCGGCGAGAGCCTTGACGCGACCGTGATAGAGGAAGGCGCCACGGTCGAAGACGACGTCCTTGACGCCGGCCTTGACTGCGCGCTCGGCAATGAGCTTGCCGACGGCAGCAGCAGCTGCCGTGTCAGCGCCCGTCTTCAAAGACGAGCGCAGATCGGTGTCGAGCGTGGAGGCAGCCGCAATGGTCTTGCCGTCAACGTCGTCGATGACCTGTACGTAGATGTTCTTCGACGAGCGATGAACCGACAGGCGCGGACGGCCGTTGGCCACCGCCTTGAGAGTACGGCGCACGCGGTTGGCGCGGCGCACGAGAGCTTCTTTGGTGCTAGCCATTTCGCGTGATCCTTACTTCTTCTTGCCTTCCTTGCGGACGATGCGTTCTTCCGCGTACTTGACGCCCTTGCCCTTGTAGGGCTCGGGGCCACGGTACTCGCGGATTTCCGCAGCGACCTGGCCGACCTGCTGCTTGTTGATGCCGGAGATGATGATCTCAGTCGGCTTCGGAACAGCGATCGTGATGCCTTCCGGCGTCTGGTAGACGACGTCATGGCTGAAGCCGAGGGCCAGCTGCAGGTTCTTGCCCTGCAGCGACGCACGGTAACCGACGCCGTTGATTTCGAGCTTGCGCTCGTAGCCGTCCTTAACACCCTTGAAGATGTTCTCGACCATCGTGCGGGACATGCCCCACTTGGAACGAGCGTCCTTCGACTGGCTGGTCGGCTGGACGACGACGGCGTTGTCTTCGAGCTTTACCGAAACTTCGTCGTTTGCGACGAAGAACAGTTCGCCCTTCGGGCCCTTCGCGGTGACCTTCTGACCATCAACGGTCGCGGTGACACCAGCGGGAACCTGAACGGGCTTCTTACCGATACGAGACATTGTTTTATCCTGTCTGTTCGTTATGGAGATCCATGCTCGATCTTAGAAGATCGAGCAAAGAACCTCGCCACCAACGTTCTGTTCGCGTGCCTGGTGATCGGCCATCACGCCCTTCGGGGTCGAAAGGATGGTGATGCCGAGGCCGTTCGCGACCTGCGGGATGGACTTGACCGAGACATAGACCCGGCGGCCCGGCTTGGAGACGCGGTCGATCTTGCGGATCACGGACGCGCCTTCGTAGTACTTGAGTTCGATGTTCAGCTCGGACTTGCCGTTGCCGAATTCGACTTCCGAATATCCGCGGATGTAGCCTTCAGCCTGAAGGACATCCAGAACGCGGGCACGCAGGTTGGAAGCCGGCGTGGAAACGCTCGACTTGCGGCGTGCGGCGCCGTTGCGGATACGGGTGAGCATATCGCCCAGGGGATCAGTCATTGCCATGTACCCGTCTCCTTACCAGCTCGACTTGACAATGCCCGGCACCTTGCCGGAATTGCCCAGTTCACGAAGCGCAATACGCGACATACCGAGTTTGCGGTAATAGGCGCGCGGACGGCCCGTTACCTGGCAACGGTTGCGGATGCGGGTCTTCGAACCATTGCGCGGCAGCTCAGCAAGCTTGAGGGTTGCCTTGAAGCGCTCTTCGATCGGAAGAGACTGGTTCTGGATGATCGCCTTGAGGGCTGCACGCTTTGCAGCCTGGCTGGCGACCAGTTTGCGACGGCGGTTATTCTTCTCGACTGCGCTGGTTTTAGCCATAACAGTAATCCTTCTTTACGCTTGTCGTTACGGTCAGGCGCGGAACGGGAAGCTGAACTCTTTCAGAAGAGCGCGTGCTTCGTCGTCCGTCGGTGCCGTCGTGCAAACGATGATGTCCATGCCCCACATCTGATCAACCTTGTCGTAGTTGATCTCAGGGAACACAATGTGCTCCTTGATACCCATGGCGAAGTTGCCACGGCCATCGAAGGACTTCGGGTTCAGACCACGGAAGTCGCGTACGCGGGGCAGCGCGATGTTCACGAGGCGATCCAGAAATTCATACATGCGGGCGCCGCGCAGGGTGACCTTCGCGCCGATCGGCATGCCTTCACGGACTTTGAAGCCCGCGATGGAGTTGCGAGCGCGCGTGATGACCGGCTTCTGGCCGGCGATCGCTGCGAGGTCGGCTGCCGCTACGGTGGGCTTCTTGGAGTCCGCCGTGGCTTCGCCCACGCCCATGTTGATCACGATCTTGTCGAGCTTCGGGATCTGCATCTCGTTGGCGTAGGAGAACTGCTCCCGCAGCGCCGCACGAATACGCTCGACATATTCCTTCTTGAGCCGGGGCTCATACTTGGTGTCAGCCATCGATCGACACTCCCGAACGCTTTGCTACACGAACCTTCTTGTCGCCTTCGACCTTGAAACCGACGCGGGTCGGCTTGCCGTCCTTGGGGTCGGCGATCGCGATGTTCGACAGGTGGATCGAAGCTTCCTTGGTGATGATGCCGGCTTCCTGGGTCTGGGTCTGGCGCTGATGACGCTTCACCAGGTTGATACCCTTGACGACCGCACGGTCTTCCTTCGGCATTACCTGTACGACTTCACCGGTGCGGCCCTTGTCCTTGCCGGTGAGTACGACGACCTTGTCGCCTTTACGGATCTTCTGCATAGCCATCGCTCCTTAGAGTACTTCGGGAGCCAGCGAGATGATCTTCATGTGGTTCTTGGCGCGGAGTTCGCGCGGAACCGGTCCGAAGATACGGGTGCCGATGGGCTCTTTCTTGTTGTCGATCAGGACAGCGGCGTTGCTGTCAAAACGGATGACGCTGCCATCGGGACGACGGATGTCCTTGGCGGTGCGAACAACAACCGCCTTCATCACGTCACCCTTCTTAACGCGGCCGCGCGGAATAGCTTCCTTGATCGAGACGACGATAACGTCGCCGACCGAAGCGTATTTGCGCTTGGAGCCGCCCAGCACCTTGATGCACATGACACGACGTGCGCCGGAATTATCCGCCACGTCGAGGTTAGTCTGCATCTGAATCATGTCAGGTCGCCTTCTTGTTTCACCAGACCGGTTGGGCCAATCCCGATCAAGGAAAGGCCCCCTGTTCCAGCATATGGAAATTCATGTCTTCGCGCGGGAAGGTGTGTTGCCAGGGTGGTTTCCCTTCGGCGAACCGACGGACCTTCCGTGCGCTCAAAGCAAAAGAACGCTCGTGATTCCGAGCGTCCTTGCGCTGCTTCATACAGTGTTTCGCGCCAGACGCAAGGGCCGGACGCGAAAACTGCTGAATTTAAGCCTGGGCCGTCAGAACGGTCCAGCGCTTGTCCTTGGAAATCGGGGCGCATTCCTGAATGGAAACGACGTCGCCGACCTTGAACTGGTTGGTTTCGTCATGCGCCTTGTACTTCTTGGACCGGCGAACGGTCTTCTGAAGCAGGGGATGGGCAAAACGGCGTTCGACGCGCACGACGATGGTCTTGTCGTTCTTGTCGCTGACAACAGTGCCCTGCAGAATGCGTTTCGGCATATTTTTTGGTCCTTAGGCCTTGGCTTCTGCCGCCTTCTGGCGGGCAATGGTCTTGACGCGCGCGATGTCCTTGCGGACTTCGTTGATGCGCGAGGTCTTTTCGAGCTGGCCGGTCGCCTTCTGGAAGCGCAGGTTGAACTGCTCTTTCTTCAGCTTGGCCAGTTCGTCGTTCAGCTGGTCGGCGCTCAGCGCCTTGACGTCTGCGGCTTTCATGACGCTCGCTCCTTACTCTGCAATGCGCTGTACGAAGCGCGTCTTGACCGAGAGCTTGGCCGAGCCGAGACGAAGCGCCTCACGGGCGATCTCCTCGGAGACACCGTCGATCTCGAACATCATACGACCAGGCTTGACCTTGGCTGCCCAGTATTCGACCGAACCCTTACCCTTACCCATGCGGACTTCCGTGGGCTTCGCGGTGACCGGGACGTCGGGGAACACGCGGATCCACACACGGCCGGCACGCTTCATGTAACGGGTGATCGCGCGGCGGGCCGCTTCGATCTCGCGAGCGTTCACGCGATTCGGTTCCTGAGCCTTCAAGCCGAACTCGCCGAAAGCGAGGTCGGAGCCGCCCTTGGCGACACCCTTGATGCGGCCCTTGAACTGCTTGCGGTACTTGGTACGCTTTGGCTGCAACATTTTTTTACTTCTCCGATATTGGCTGCCAAACGCGACTGTTACGCGTTTTCACGACGACGGTCGCCGCGATCGCCGCGTTCACGGCTTGCGGGACCCTGGCTGTCACTTTCGCTTGCGCGACGCTCAGAGGCCATCGGGTCATGCTCAAGGATTTCGCCCTTGAAGATCCAGACCTTGATGCCGCAGATGCCGAATGCGGTTTCGGCTTCAGCCGTACCGTAGTCGATGTCTGCACGCAGCGTGTGAAGCGGAACGCGACCTTCGCGGTACCATTCCGTACGCGCGATTTCCGCGCCGCCGAGACGGCCGGCGCAGGTGATCTTGATGCCTTCGGCGCCAAGACGCATGGCCGACTGAACAGCGCGCTTCATCGCACGGCGGAAAGCCACGCGGCGTTCGAGCTGCTGGGCGATCGACTGAGCGACGAGCGTCGCGTCGACTTCCGGCTTGCGCACTTCAACGATGTTGAGGTGCGTTTCGGAGTTCGTCATCTCGGCAAGCTTCTTGCGAAGCTTTTCGATGTCTGCACCCTTCTTGCCGATGATCAGACCCGGACGAGCCGAGTGGATCGTGACGCGGCACTTCTTGTGCGGACGCTCGATGACGACCTTGGCAATACCGGCCTGCTTCAGCTCTTCCATGACGAAAGCGCGGATCTTCAGGTCTTCGTGGAGCAGCTGGCCGTATTCGGCATTGTCGGCGAACCAACGGCTGTCCCAGGTACGGTTGATGCCGAGGCGGAAACCGATTGGATTAATCTTCTGACCCATTATGCGGCCTCCCCTTTGGCTTCGACTTCACGGACGACGATCGTGAGATGCGAGAAAGGCTTCTCGATCCGCGATGCGCGGCCGCGGCCACGAGCGTGGAAACGCTTCATGACGATCGACTTGCCGACATAGGCTTCGGCGACGATAAGGCTATCGACGTCGAGGTCGTGGTTGTTTTCCGCATTTGCAATCGCGGACTCGAGCGTCTTTTTGACGGTCTCGGCGCTACGCTTGCGCGAGAACTCGAGCTCGGCGAGAGCTTTGTCCACCTTCTTGCCGCGGATGAGCGCAGCAAGCAGGTTGAGCTTCTGGGGGCTGACGCGGATCGTGCGCGCGATGGCCTGCGCCTCGTTATCCTTCAGCCGACGTTCGGCTTTAGCCTTACCCATCGTTACTTCCTCTTCGCCTTCTTGTCCGCACCGTGACCGTAATAGGTCCGGGTCGGAGCGAATTCACCAAACTTGTGGCCGACCATGTCTTCGTTGACAGCAACCGGGATGTGCTTGCTGCCATTGTAGACGCCGAAGGTCAGTCCAACGAACTGCGGCAGGATCGTGGAGCGACGGCTCCAGATCTTGATTACTTCGCTGCGACCGCCTTCTCGAACCTTCTCAGCCTTCTTGAGAAGATAGCCGTCAACAAACGGGCCTTTCCATACTGAACGAGCCATTTCTGACTAACCTCTCTTACTTCTTCTTCAAGTGGCGCGAGCGCATGATGAACTTGTCGGTCGACTTGTTCGAGCGGGTACGCTTGCCCTTGGTGGGCTTGCCCCACGGGGATACCGGGTGACGACCACCGGAGGTGCGGCCTTCACCACCGCCGTGCGGGTGGTCGACCGGGTTCATGACAACACCGCGGTTGTGCGGGGTCTTGCCGCGCCAACGCGTACGACCAGCCTTACCGTCGTTGATGTTGCCGTGGTCCGGGTTGGAGACGGCGCCGACGGTTGCGAGGCAGGACGCATGAACCAGGCGCTGTTCGCCCGAGTTCAGGCGAAGGATCGCCATGCCCTGGTCGCGACCGACCAACTGTACGAAGGTGCCAGCCGAACGGGCGATCTGACCGCCCTTGCCCGGCTTCATTTCGACGTTGTGAACGATCGAACCAACCGGGATGTACTGCAGCGGCATGGTGTTGCCGGGCTTGACGTCAACAGCCTTGGTGGAGGCGATGACCTTGTCGCCGGCCGTCAGACGCTGCGGGGCCAGGATGTAGGCCTGCTCGCCGTCGGCATAGTTCACCAGAGCGATGAACGCCGTGCGGTTCGGGTCGTATTCCAGACGCTCGACCGTGCCCTCGACGTCGAACTTGCGACGCTTGAAGTCGACGAGACGGTAGGTGCGCTTGTGACCACCGCCGATGAAGCGGGCGGTGATGCGACCGAGGTTGTTACGACCACCGCTCTTGGAAAGACCTTCGGTCAGAGCCTTGACGGGCTTGCCCTTGTAAAGGCCGGACCGGTCGACGATGACCAGCTGACGCTGGCTCGGAGTGGTCGGGTTGTAGCTTTTCAATGCCATTTTCTTGTTTCCTCTTTAGCCGACTGCTCGATTAGAGCCCGGTGGAGACGTCGATGGACTGACCGTCAGCGAGCGTGACGATAGCCTTCTTGACATCTCCCTGCCGGCCGGCGAAGCCGCGGAAACGCTTAACCTTGCCCTTGCGGACGAGCGTGTTCACAGCCGTGACCTTGACGCCGAAGAGAGCTTCCACGGCAGCCTTGATTTCAGGCTTGGAAGCGCGCTTGGCGACGTTGAAGACGATCTGGTTGTTTTCGGATACCAGCGTCGACTTTTCGGTGATCGAAGGAGATACGATCACATCGTAGTGGCGAAGATCCGTCATTTGAACCGCTCCTCGAGGGCTTCTACAGCAGCCTTGGAGAGCACGAGCTTGCCGCGGCGCAGGATGTCGTAAACATTGATGCCCTGGATCGGCAGAACATCCACGTTCGGGATGTTGCGTGCTGCGAGCTTGAAGTTGCCGTCAAGTTCAGCGCCGCCGATGAAGAGGGCATTGGTGAGGCCGAGCGAAGCGAACACGCCGGCCAGAGCCTTCGTCTTGGCTTCCGAGGCGACGAGGTCGTCGATGATGATGACGTCGTCGGACTTCAGCTTGGCCGAGAGGGCGTGACGCAGGCCGAGAGCGCGAACCTGCTTGGGCAGGTCGTGAGCATGGCTGCGGGAGACCGGGCCGTGAGCCTTGCCACCGCCGCGGAACTGCGGAGCGCGAGCCGAATGGTGACGAGCGCGGCCCGTACCCTTCTGCTTGAACATCTTGGCGCCGGTGCGGGAGACTTCAGCGCGCGTCAGCGACTGGTGCGTGCCCTGCTGCTTCTTGGCAAGCTGCCAACGGACGACGCGAGCGATGATGTCTTCGCGCGGCTCGAGGCCGAAGATCGCGTCGGAAACGGAAACCTTGCCGGCGTCCTTCCCTGCGAGGGTCGTGACTTTGAGATCCATGATCAGGCTCCCTTACTTAGCTGCGGCGCGCACGGCGGCCGGACGCGGAGCGTCGGACGGGGTGCCGGACTTGACGGCGTCGCGAACCACAATCCAGGCACCCTTGGAGCCCGGGACTGCGCCCTTGACGAGAATGAGACCGCGCTCTTCGTCCGTGGAGACGACTTCGAGGTTCTGGGTGGTGACGCGCGTCTGGCCCATGTGACCAGCCATGCGCTTGCCCTTCCAGACCTTGCCCGGGTCCTGGTTGTTACCCGTCGAACCGTGCGAACGGTGCGAAACGGAAACACCGTGCGTTGCACGAAGACCGCCGAAGTTGTGGCGCTTCATGGCACCGGCAAAACCCTTACCGATCGTGGTGCCGGTCACGTCGACCAGCTGGCCGGCGACGAAATGGCTGGCGGTCAGTTCCGCGCCGATTTCGATGAGGTTGTCTTCCGAAACGCGGAATTCAACGAGCTTGGCCTTGGGCTCGACGCTTGCGGCAGCAAACTGGCCGCGCAGAGCCTTTGCCGTGTTCTTCACCTTGGAAGAGCCGGCGCCGAGCTGAACAGCCGTGTAGCCGTTCTTGTCCTGCGTACGCTGAGCAACGACCTGGACGTTGTCCAGTCGCAGTACTGTTACAGGGATGTGCTCACCTGCGTCATTATAGACGCGAGTCATCCCTACTTTCTGTGCAATCACACCTGAACGCATGGTTCAATCCTCTTAGAAGTCCTGGCGGGATCGTGACGTCCCGTCATGCCTCTTGGTTTAAGGATTCCACTCGGGCTCTGAGCCGTCGGGTTTCCCGTTTTTAGAAGACGTCGGCTTTCGCCACGTACCTTCCTTGTTATTCGGCTTTACGCCGGACTTAGAGTTTGATCTCTACGTCTACACCGGCCGCAAGGTCGAGCTTCATAAGAGCATCGACCGTCTGCGGCGTCGGATCTACGATGTCGAGCAGGCGCTTGTGGGTGCGCATCTCGAACTGTTCACGGCTCTTCTTGTCCACGTGGGGCGAACGGTTGACAGTGAACTTTTCAATACGGGTCGGGAGAGGAACGGGACCGCGGACGCTAGCGCCGGTGCGCTTTGCCGTCGACACGATTTCACGCGTGGAGGCATCAAGGATCCGGTGGTCAAACGCCTTGAGGCGGATGCGGATGTTCTGGCCGTTCATACGACTTTTCCTTAGTTCGTTATTCGCGATTCGCTTGGGGAATACGCGTTTTTTTGATTCTGCGGTTCCCATAAAGGAACGCACACGAAAACACAATGCCGAAAGGCCAGTCCGCTAAATTATCAAAGACCGGAGGGGCAGGATGCGATCCTGCCCTTCCTATTTCAGCGGCCTGGGGCCTTAAGACTTACTCGACGATCGAGGCGACGATGCCGGCGCCGACGGTACGGCCGCCTTCGCGGATCGCGAAGCGCAGCTTTTCTTCCATCGCGATCGGAACGATCAGCTCAACGGCAACCGTGACGTTGTCGCCCGGCATGACCATTTCCGTGC
>NZ_JBLZPK010000016.1:0-411 GCF_049199905.1 Shinella sp. M27 | reverse complement strand
TTTTTTGTCACAAGCGCCTTTTCCCGCTTGCGGAAGGCAAAACGCCCTTCTATAAGACGCCCACCGCACGCGCCCTTCGTCTATCGGTTAGGACGCCAGGTTTTCATCCTGGAAAGAGGGGTTCGACTCCCCTAGGGCGTGCCACGGTTCCCTCCCCTTGAAATCATTGTCTTTCAAAGCAAAGTGCCGGCATTTGCGTTGTTGAAAAAGTTGCGTCCAACGCGATTTTTCGGCTTGCGCATCCGCCCGCGCCCGACTAGAAGACGGCCACCGCACGCGCCCTTCGTCTATCGGTTAGGACGCCAGGTTTTCATCCTGGAAAGAGGGGTTCGACTCCCCTAGGGCGTGCCACGGTTTTCTCTCAAACCAGTCAGTTTCCATCTTTTCGCTGCCAGCGACACCGCTTGGTTT
>NZ_JBLZPK010000015.1:0-34099 GCF_049199905.1 Shinella sp. M27 | reverse complement strand
CGTCGCTCGTGAAGAACTCGACATATTCCTTCAGGCCGGGGATGACGCCGAGATGTGCCTTCTTGACGTAGAAGAACAGCGGGCGCGAAACCGGATATTCGCCGGAAGCGATCGTCTCGGTCGACGGAACGATGCCGCTGACGGTCGCGACCTTCAGCTTGTCGGCATTGTTTTCGTAGAAGGAGAGGCCGAACACGCCAAGGCCGGTCTTGTTGGCGGCGATGCGGGCCAGCGTTTCGGTGTAGTCGCCGTCGATGTCGACAGCCAGGCCGTCCTTGCGAACGGCGATGCACTTGGCATGCTGTTCCTTTTCGTCGGCAACGGCAGCCTTGATCACGTCGAGAGCGCCGGTGGCCTTGCAGCCTGCGGCCAGCATCTTCTCGTCGAAGACTTCGCGGGTGCCGTGCTTTTCGCCCGGAATGTAGGCGGCGATTTCAGCGTCCGGCAGGTCCTTGTTGACGTCAGACCACTTCTTGTTCGGGTTGGCGACGAGCTTGCCGTCGACGACGATTTCAGCGGCGAGCGCGAGGTAGAGGTCCTTCGGCTCGAGCTTCAGGTCGGCATTGCCGCTGTCGGTTGCGAAGACGATGCCGTCATAGCCGATCTTCACTTCCTGAATCTCGGTGACGCCGGCTGCCTTGCAGGCTTCGATTTCGCTGTCCTTCATCGGACGCGACGCGTTGGCGATGTCGAGGGTCTCCGGGCCGACGCCCTTGCAGAATTCCTTGAGGCCGCCACCCGTGCCGCCGGATTCGACGATCGGGGTCTTGAAGTCGGGGAAGGTCTCGCCGAACGTCTCGGCGACTATCTTGGCATAGGGAAGAACGGTGGACGAGCCGGCGATCTGGATCTGGTCGCGCGCAACGGCAACGCCTGCGAATGCGGCGGAGGCAACGAGCGCCGCGAGGGTGAGCTTAAGAGATTTCATCTGGGTTCTCCCGAAGAGGACGTGTGTGGAAAGCGCTGTTCGCGCTGTCTGCCGTTGACCGGCGGCTCTTCTCTAAACCCCGGACGCCCTCTCTTTTATGTCGGTTTGACGAAACATTTGTGACACACCAAGCCACTGAAAATACTAACATATTTTCAGTGACACGAAAGGACCGCGTCCTTTTATGTCAAAAACGCACGGTAAAGACCGTGCCCTTGCCCACTTCGGACTTCACCACCAGACGCGCCCGGTGGCGGGTGAGGATGTGCTTGACGATGGCAAGACCGAGCCCTGTGCCCTTCTTGGACCGGCTCGCTTCCACGTTAACCCGGTAGAAACGTTCGGTGATGCGCGGGACATGTTCGGGTGGAATACCCGGACCATAGTCGGTGACCGACAATTCGACCGGCGCACCGCCGCCGCCTGTCAGCGCCACATCCACCCGCTTGCCCTCCTGACCGTATTTGCAGGCGTTCTCGATCAGGTTCTCCATGACCTCGACCAGCTCGTCGCGGTCACCGTTGACCATGAGGGCATGCCCGGGCAGGTCGAGGGCGATCTCGACGCCGAGATCGGTCGCAAGCGGCTGCAGGCTGTCGCGCACATGGGCGATCAGCGGCACCAGATCCACCGTCTGGTCGGGCGTGAGGTTCGAGCGCAGTTCAAGCCGCGACAGCGACAGGAGGTCATCGACGAGGCGGCTCATGCGCGTCGCCTGCTCGTGCATGATGCCGAGGAAGCGTTCATGCGCCTTCACATCGTTCTTCGCCGGCCCCTGCAGGGTTTCGATGAAGCCGCGCAGCGAGGCGAGCGGCGTGCGCAGCTCATGGCTGGCATTGGCGATGAAGTCGGAGCGCATGCGGTCGATGCGCCGCGCCTGGGAGACGTCGCGGAAGGTGAGGAGCCAGAGCGGTTCGCCTGTGGTGTTTTCGACGAGCGGGGCGATGCGCACGACATAGACCGTTTCCGACGGCAGGCGCTCGGCATGTTCCGTCTCGCGCGGCTGGCCGGCGGCGATCGCATCGCGCACCATGTCGAGAATGCCCGGCGCGCGGATGCGGCCGGCAAGATCGCTGCCCGCTGGGATCACGCCGAAAATCGCCTCGGCGGCGCGGTTCTGGAGTTTGATCGTCTCGCGGCCGGACAAGAGGATGGCCGGTGCATCGAGCGCACCGAGCACGGCGGCGATGGCGGCAAGCTCCTGCCTGTGCGGATCGGCCGGCGGCGTTTCCGGCACCGCGAGGGCGGATGGACCGACGGCCATGGTCCGGCCCGTCTCGACCATTCGCCTATCGGTGCGCAGCAGGCCGGCGATGACGAGCAGAAGAACGGTGAACGACACCCAGCCCAGATGCAGGCCGGCAAGCCAGATCATGAAGCCGACAAAAACAGCAGAGGCGATCAGAACCCGCACGCCCCACAGTTGCGCCGCCAGCCAGCCGAAACCCGTCCGCTGATCCGAAACCGCCACCCATTCCCTCGCAAGCATCATGTCCTCCGCGCCTCCACCGATTCTGGAGGAATAGCGCGGTTTCATGACATGTTTTTCACGGTCCGCTTGAATTCGCAATGCGGTTGTGGCCACCTTCCGGTTTACGCGGCGTGAGCCGCCCCTATCCGAAGGAGTGAACCATGGCGGAAAAGGCCGAAAGCCGGGCGGTGGAGCTGGATATCCACGGCAAGAAGCGGGTGTTCGACATCGACGATCCGAAGCTGCCCGACTGGATCGAGAACAAGGCCTTCGGCTCCGACGACTATCCCTATGACAAAAAGCTCGACAACAAGGACTACGAGAAGACGCTGAAGCTTCTCCAGATCGAACTGGTCAAGGTGCAGTTCTGGCAGCAGAAGACCGGCACGCGCATCATGACCGTTTTCGAGGGCCGCGATGCCGCCGGCAAGGGCGGCGCGATCCACGCCACCATGTCCTACATGAACCCGCGCTCCGCCCGCGTCGTGGCGCTGACCAAGCCGACGGAGACCGAGCTTGGCCAGTGGTATTTCCAGCGCTACGTCTCGACATTCCCGACGGCAGGCGAGTTCGTGCTGTTCGACCGTTCCTGGTACAACCGCGCCGGCGTCGAGCCCGTCATGGGCTTCTGCAAGCCGGAGCAATACGAAAAATTCCTCAAGGAGACGCCGCGCTTCGAGAAGATGATCACCTCGGAAGGCATTCATCTCTTCAAGTTCTGGCTCAATATCGGCCGCGAGATGCAGCTGAAGCGTTTTCACGATCGCCGGCACGATCCCTTGAAGGTCTGGAAACTTTCGCCGATGGATATCGCCGCCCTCAACAAGTGGGACGATTATACGGAAAAGCGCGATCGTATGCTCAAGGAGACGCACACGGACCATGCGCCCTGGACCGTGATCCGCGCCAACGACAAGCGCCGCGCCCGCATCAACCTGATCCGCCACATCCTGAAGACGCTCGACTACGAGGGCAAGGACAAGAAGGTGATCGGCGACATCGACGACAAGATCGTCGGCGCAGGGCTCGGCTTCGTCAAATAGGCCGAAGCCTACTCGCCCGGCTGAATGCGCACAGCATAGAGATTGAGGCTCGCATCGCCGCCGGTGATGTCGCTGTTGATGAGGATATGACCCGGCTCGCTCGGCGAGAGCGAGCGGTCGAACTCGACCTGGAACAGGATGTCGGTGCGCTCCGAGACGGTGAAGCGGTGGCGGCCGCAGCCGCCCATGGTGGAGAAATCGCATTCCACCGAGACCTGCACCGGCTTATCGCCCGCAGACTGCACGGTCAGCGCCACCGTTGAGGTCTTGCCGCCCATTTCGCTCAGCACCTCGGGCGAAACCTCGATGCGCACTGCGCCATCGCGCTCCGGATTGGTGGAGGTGATGCGCGCCGCCGGCCCCTCATTGGTGCTGACGGCCTCGAAACGGCCGGCAGCGCCCGCCGAAATCTTTGCCGTGTCGCCGGGAGAGAAGATCGCGCGCCAGTCGGCGGAGAAACGGTTCTGCGTGTCGAGCGCCTTCTTGATCGGATCGTCGCCGGAAAAATCCTCGCCCGCGACGGTGGCCGGCGGGGTCGAGTCATCGGCACCGTTCTGCAGGTCCTTCAGGAGGCCGCTCGACTGCACCCACCAGGCCAGCGCGCCGAAGGCGGCGATCAGGGTTGCGACGACCAGCAGGAAGGAGAACAGGCGGCCGCGGCGCTTGCGGGCCTTGGCCACGCGCTCGGGCTTGAAATCGGAGGCCTCGTTGACGGTGGCGCTTTCGGCAGCAGGCCTGGTATCCCTGGCAAAGCCGTCGGCACGCTCGGGGCGGATGGCGCCGATATCGTTTGCCGAGGCCTGGCGGCCCTCGGCCCTCGGCTCCGCATCGAGCGCCGGTTCAGGCCTGATATCCCGTTCGGCGCGCAATTCAGGCTGCGGGCGCGCTTCGACGACCGGCTCGACGCGAACGTCACGGACCGGCGCCGGGGTGGTGGCGGCGCGTTCTTCCGCCTCGATTTCGTGAATGGTCGCTTCCAGCCGGTGGCGCTGGGCCGTTATCGTCTCGGGATCGTTGATCTCCTGCTTGCGCAGGCCCGCCTCCAGCGCATTGCGCGCCGACTGGTAGATGCGTGCGCGAACTTCGGCATTCGCACGTTCAGAGCGCGCCAGCGCGTTTCTGATTGCCGTTTCCAGTCCGCTCACATGAGACCCTTCTACGGAAGCCGCCAGACGACGCGGCCATGATCCATCTGTGGAAAGAGCCCTTCTTTCCGGCTTTTGTTAGGTTTTGCGTAACGTCTACCGCAACGTTGCGCAAGCCTCCCCGCTGAAACCGACGGCCTTCGCCGGGGATAAGCGGGGCACGGGGATAACGGATGGGCAGGCCATAACCTTCGGCCGGGCAAATTGTTTCCTCGCGGTCTCGAGCCCGCTACCCCGGTTCGAACACCCGCGATGCACAACCAGCCTCGACAACTCGATACGCGCCGTCGCGTCACCGACCCTCTTTTCACGGGCGGTTCGCGCTGCTATTCTTTTGACGTTTTCGTAAACGTCAAAAATCGGATTCGGATTTTCCCATGGCCCTGCCCGCGATCCTTAAGGACAAGCTGCGCCTGCCCGTCGTCGGCGCGCCGCTCTTCATCGTCTCGCATCCCGCGCTGACCCTTGCACAATGCAAGGCCGGTGTCATCGGCGCCTTCCCGGCGCTGAATGCGCGGCCGGAAGCCCAGCTCGATGAGTGGCTGGCGGAAATCACCGAGGGCCTTGCCGCCCACGACGCCAAACATCCCGAGCGCCCGGCCGCCCCCTACGCCGTCAACCAGATCGTCCACCGCTCCAACAAGCGGCTGGAGCACGACCTCGCGATGTGCGTGAAATACAAGGTGCCGGTCGTCATCTCCTCGCTCGGCGCGGTGCCGGAGGTGAATGCCGCGATCCATTCCTATGGCGGCATCGTGCTGCATGACGTCATCAACAACCGCCATGCCAGTTCGGCGATCCGCAAGGGCGCCGACGGCCTCATCGCCGTCGCCGCCGGTGCGGGCGGCCATGCCGGCACGCTCTCGCCCTTTGCCCTGATCCAGGAAATCCGCGAATGGTTCGACGGCCCTCTCCTGCTTTCGGGCGCCATCGCCACCGGCGGCGCGATCCTCTCCGCCCAGGCGATGGGCGCCGACATGGCCTATATCGGCTCCCCCTTCATCGCGACGTCGGAAGCGCGGGCCGCTGACGCCTACAAGCAGATGATCGTCGACAGTGCCGCCGCCGACATCGTTTATTCCAACTATTTCACCGGCATCCATGGCAACTACCTGAAACCTTCCATCGCCGCCGCCGGCATGGACGCCGATCACCTGCCGGAAGCCGACCCCTCCAAGATGGACTTCGAAACCGCAACGACCGGCGCCAAGGCCTGGAAGGATATCTGGGGCTGCGGCCAGGGCATCGGCGCGGTGAAGGCCATCGGCCCCGTCGAAGACCTCGTCGCCCGCCTGAACCGCGAATACCGTGCCGCCCGCACCCGCATTTGCGCCGGCTAAGCCCGGCGCAAGGAGAAACCGCACGGGAAAAATGCGGAAGTTGAAACTACCCGCTTGAAATCTGTTCCCATTGCGGTTATCAGCGCACCCATTCCGGTCCCGACACGCTTCGGGGCCACAGAAGTGCCGCTTTAGCTCAGTTGGTAGAGCACGTCATTCGTAATGACGGGGTCACGTGTTCGAGTCACGTAAGCGGCACCATTCTTTCCGAGCAATTCACTCGATAGTTCGGCAAGCGCCAAAGCGCTCCGCGATCAAATCCCGAAACAGAATCCGAATATGTTCGACGCCCGCAGGCTTGTCGTGCGGTTGTTTCCCTTGCCTTTGAGCATGGGGCATCTCGCCTCTCTTTGCCGTTGAAATAGCGGCCCACAAGGCTGCAACTTTGACGGAAATCTGAGATGACGGTTCACAAGCGTTTTCCGGCCTGCGGGTTCGCCACGTTTGCCTTTGTTTGATCACATTTTAGTTTCCTCTTGTAGGCGAAGGGCCGATCAAACTTTAAAAGGGAGAATCCATGGGGTTACTTGATGGACTACAGACTATCGTCGGTGATGCACTGAGTGGAAAACCGGTCGATCTCATGGCAGTGGCGGGGCAGGTCTTGCAGAATGCCGGCGGCCTCAACGGTATCGTCAGCCAGCTGAATCAAGCCGGGCTGGGAGAACAGGTCTCCTCCTGGATCGGGACCGGTTCGAACCTGCCGATTTCCGAAGACCAGATCAAAACCGCGCTGTCTTCCGAGACCCTGCGCAATCTGGCGCAGTCCTTTGGAGTCGACGTCAGCCAGCTTCCCGAGATCCTGGCCGAACATCTGCCAAAGATGGTCGATACGGCCAGTCCGAATGGCACCCTGCCCACCTGATCGTTCCAAATCGCACGTCCTCCTCAACTAGGTGATGTCATGACCAAGAAACTGATTTTCATTGCTGCCGGAGCCCTTCTCACAGCACTCGCTGCCGGCTCGCCCGCCTCCGCACTGACGATGAAAGAATGCAGCGCCAAATACAAAGCCGCGAAGGCGGACGGCAGTGCCGCCGACGTGAAATGGAACGACTTCCGCGCAAAATTCTGCGGTGCGGACGCGGCTGCTGCCGATGCCGCTGATGAAGCGGACATCGCCAAGACCCCTGAGAAAGAGCCGACGAAATCGACGGCGAAGGCGCCGAAGGGCGTTACCTTCCCGAGCGCCGTCGATAAGAAATATGCAAGTGAAGCCGCTGGAAAAGCCCGGCTTCATACCTGCGTGGATGCCTATCGCGCTAACAAAGAAGCAGGCACGCTCAACGATCTGAAATGGATCCAGAAGGGCGGCGGTTACTGGAGCCTGTGCGCCGCTAAGCTGAGAGCAAACGGCTGATCCGTCTTTGTTAAACTTTCGGAGCGGCGCCTGTGGTGCCGCCCCTGTCCAATCTCTCGCAAAATGCGATAGGTACCCCTTTGCTTAGCCTCCTCGCGCAGACAACGGGCTTTGCAGGTCGCGCGCCCCAGGTTTAAGGCTGGACGCCGTCCTCCTGGTCTGTCAAAAGCGGCATCGGACGCGACTGCCGATAGTTTTAGATCGGGGTCGGGCGACCGATTGACGTCACGTTGCTGCCGCGAGATCACGCTGGCCGTCCAAATGAATCCAATTTGCTGTTCATGATACGGGTCGAGCGTTGTGAAACGCCGGGGCAGATTTGCCACGCCTTTTCATTTTATCCGTTTTGACCCGATTGTTCCGTTGGCACCCCGGCCGCGATACGGCAAGACGTTAAGGAATTCTTACCGAGGGGCATGGTATATATGAAAATTCTAATTGTTAGGCTCGCCGCTATGGCTTTGGCATTGAGCGCATCCTCCGCATATGCGGAGGATATGATTGCCAGTTCCGCCGATGGCAGCTTCTGGCTGTCGGGCGGTGTCGGCCTGATGAACATCGAAGCGCACGAATATGTCTGGGATGGCGCCAACAAGGCCAGCCAGCTTGATTGGGATACCAAGGGCGTCGTGCTGTATTCGGCCACGGCCCATGCCGATCTCGGCAACGACTGGACCGTCAAAGGCAAGATCGATGTCGGCTTTGGCGGCAACGGGCACATGGTCGATTACGACTGGATTCCGCCTTTCGCCGCCGACCAGAGCATGGATGGCTGGAGCGATCGCTCCATTCATCCCGATACACGCCTCGACCACTATTTCAGCGGCTCGCTCGAAATCGGCCGGGACCTCTTCAGCGATGACCGCAGCAATATCGGCGTAAACGGCGGCTTCAAATACACCAATGTCCGCTGGAACGCCTTCGGCGGTTCCTACATCTACAGCGACGGCGGCGTGCGAAACGATATCGGCGAGCTTCCCGCCGGCACGCGCGGCATCACCTACCAGCAGAAGATCCCGACCTTCTTTGTCGGCGTGGACGGCTCGATCAACATCGAACGCTTCATCCTGTCCGGCGGCGTCAAGGGCGGCTTTACGCCCGGGATCAACGATATCGACGACCATTGGCTGACAGAGACCCGCTTCTACAGCGACATGAAGGCGGCCCCTGTCGTCATGGCCAATGCGGCGATCGACTATCAGCTGACACCGAGTGTTTCGCTCTACTTCGCCGGCAATTTCGAGAACGTCTTCAACAAGCGAGGCGACGCGCGGGTTATCGACACGACAACCGGCGGCGTGAAGAACTATGCTAACGCATCCGGCGCATCGTTCAAGACCATGTCCCTGCAGATCGGTCTTCGCGGCCGGTTCTGATCGGCTCTGCCGCATCGTAAAAAGAGCCCGGTTCCGGCCGGGCTTTTTCTTTCGAGCGCAATGGCAAACCTGCGTTTGCCGATGACAGCGCCATGCGCTAGCCTTATGCCATGAAAATACTGGCCGTTTCCGGCAGCGCCCGCCGACTGTCCACCAACACAGCCCTGCTCCGCGCTCTCCAAGTAATCGCCCCCGACGGCATCACCGTGCGGGTCTATGACGGGATCGGAGACCTGCCGGTCTTCTCGCCCGATCTCGAAGGCACTGATCTGCCTGACAGCGTCAGGCAGTTCCAGCAGGCCATTGCCGAATGCGACGGGCTTATCCTGTCCAGCCCGGAATATGTGCGCAGCATTCCCGGCGGTCTGAAGAATGCCATCGACTGGCTGGTCTCGGGCGATCAGGTGGTCGGCAAGCCGATTGTGCTTGTTCACGCCTCGCATCGCGGCGATGACATGCTGGCGGCGCTCAGGACGGTGCTATCGACCATCAGCTCGAATTTCACGGAAAGCCTTTTCTTCCGTCTTCCGGTCATGAAGGAAACACCCGAGGCGATCATTCAACGCCTCGTGAGCGCCCCGGTCGCGGCGGAGGCTTTTCTGCGGGATTTTGCGCTCTTTTGCAGGGAAGGCGGAAACGGGCGGTTGCCGCAGCATCCTATTTCCTGAGACAGGACGCCGAGCCTGCCGGATTGCGACCCGAAACGGAGCCCGCAACAGCGGGCTCCGCAATCGCGGTATTTCAATCGTCCTCGTCGCATTCGGTGATTTCGCACACGGCTTCTTCGGTCGTGCGGTTGGCACACTCCGTCAGCGCCTTTTCGCGTGCGTCGGCCTCGTCATCATAGCTGTAGCTGTAACCGTAGCTGCCCTCTTCCGACACGGCGATGCAGCCCCAGGCGAGCGCCGAGGTCTGGGAGGCTGCAAAAGCAGTCGTGAGGACGAGCGCGGCAAGCGCTGTCCGTCTGGCGGATGTCATGGTGTCTTCCCCTCAAGTCGCGCAAAATGCGCCGGAAACACTATGGCTCCGTCCCTTGCCTTTGCAAGCGATTGCGGCGGCCAATTTAGCGGGGATATCGCCTGCCGGCTCAGCCGACATTGCGCTCCGGATCGAACCGCGGGGGCGGCTCCGCATGAGGATCGAGAATGATCTGCGATGGCGGATCGGTCGCCTCCACTTCGCGGATCCATTCGCGCCAGATGGCGACGAGCAGCGCCATCAGCACCGGACCGATGAAAAGCCCGAGGAAGCCCATGGTTTTTACACCGCCGATGAGGCCGAAGAAAGTGGGGAGGAAGGGCAGCTTGATCGGACCGCCGACGAGGCGCGGCCGGAGTGTCTTGTCGACTATGAAGAGCTCGACGGAGCCCCAGATGAGCAGCGCAAAGCCAGCGACCGGCGAGCCGCTGGAGACGAGATAGACCGAGACCAGCGTGAAGGAGAGCGGCGCACCGCCGGGGAAGAGCGCCATGATGCCGGTGATGACACCGAGCGTCACGGCAGACGGCACGCCGGCGACCCAGTAAGCGACGCCGAGCACGATGCCCTCGCCGATGGCGATCAGCGTCATGCCTGTCACGGTGGAGCTGATCGTCGCCGGAACGATGCGGGAAATGCGCTCCCAGCGCATCGGCAAGATGCGTTCGCCGAGGCGGTCCACCTGGGCCGCGAAGGACTGGCCGTCGCGATAGATGAAGAACAGGGCGATCAGCATGAAGAGCGCCGCGAGCAGCAGGTTGAAGGCCTTGCCGCCGGCGGCGAGCGCGACGCGGTAGATATTGCCTATATTGGCGCCGCTGACGACCTGCGTCAGCTCACCGATCGCGCCGGGATGGTCGAGGAAGCGTGTCCACTGCATGTCCAGCCAGCCGCCGATGACCGGCAGGACGCGAATCCATTCCGGCGTCGCGGCCCCCGTGCGGTTGGTTTCAACCGCCCAGCCGACCCAGTCGCGCACCTCGTGCAGGGCATAGGTCGAGGCAATCACGATCGGGCCGATGATGAAGGCGAGGATGAGCAGGATGGCGATGGAGGCGGCGAGCGTGCGGTTGCCGTTCACCTGTGCGAGCAGGCGCGTATAGAGCGGCCAGCTGGCAAAGGCGATGACGAGGGCGGCCAGCACAGGCACCACGAAGCCGTGGAAGAAGTAGATGCCGGCGAAGACGACGAGCACCAGGAGCCAGCGCGCCGCCGAGATCGGCGAGACGAGCGCGGCCCCGCCGGCGCGCGCCGCGCCAAGAAACCTGGGCTCACTTCTGCGGTGTTCCTGATGCAGCAAACTCATGCACTCCACTGTCTCCGACGTCCGGCCGGGATCCCCTAGATAAGGTGTATCCGATGAATGTTAAACATATACGCGTTTTTTTGGTGGAAGGCGCGATGAGACGCCGCAGCCCGACGCTTTCCGCTCACGAAAAAGCGATTTGTTCCGCCTTCGACACTTATTGACGTTTACGTCAATGTAAGATAGCGATAATCCTTGATGGCGCCTGCCAAAAGCATCATCTTGTCCGTATCGCATGGTTGGAGGACCATTCGGTGCCGGCGGGACGGACGATGCCCGCGCCCAAGGAGGAGAGCACGCATGACGGCCATATCAGAGGCCCCTTCCACCGAGCCGACCGGCCGTTTCTGGCTTGCCAACTATCCCGAAGGCATGGCTGGCGACATCGCTCCTCTGGCGTATCCCTCGATCGGCGCGCTGGTCGAAAGCTGCTGCGCGAAATTCGCCGACCGTCCCGCCTTCACCAGCATGGGCAAGACGCTGAGTTTCCGCGATTTCGAGGCCGCCTCGAAAAGGATCGCCGTCTGGCTTCAGGCCAAGGGGCTCGAAAAGGGCGACCGGGTCGCCGTGATGATGCCGAACATCCTGCAGAACCCGGTCATCATTTTCGGTATCCTGCGCGCCGGCCTCGTGGTGGTGAACGTCAACCCGCTCTATACGCCGCGCGAACTGGAGCACCAGCTGAAGGATGCCGGCGCCAAGGCGCTGTTCGTGCTGGAGAATTTCGCAAGCACGGTGGCGCAGGTCGTCTCGCGCACCGCCGTCAAGCACGTCGTCGTCACCACGATGGGCGACATGCTCGGCCTCAAGGGGCTAATCGTCAATCTCGTCGTGCGCAAGGTGAAGAAGCTCGTGCCGGCCTGGTCGCTGCCGGGGCACATCCCATTCAAGCAGGTTATGGCCGAGGGTGCGCGGGGCACGCTGAAACCGGTCGCCGTTGCCCCCGGCGACACCGCCTTCCTGCAATATACCGGCGGCACGACGGGCGTTTCCAAGGGCGCGACGCTGACGCATGCCAACCTCTTGTCCAACATGGAGCAGATCAAGCTGTGGATCGAGCCGATCTTCCATGTGAAGACGCGGCCGGACCAGCTCATCTTCATCTGCGCGCTGCCGCTCTACCACATCTTCGCCTTGACGGTGAACGGGCTGATGGGCATCGCGCTCGGCGGCCACAATGTACTGATCGCCAACCCGCGCGACATTCCCGCCTTCGTCAAGGAACTGGCGAAATATCGCGTCCATATCTTCCCCGGCCTCAACACGCTGTTCAACGCGTTGATGAACAATCCGGACTTTGCCAAGCTCGATCTCTCAGGCCTGCTCCTGACGCTCGGCGGCGGCATGGCGGTGCAACGGCCGGTCGCCGAACGCTGGCAGAAGACGACGGGCTGCGCGATCATCGAGGGCTACGGCCTGTCGGAGACCTCGCCGGTGGCAACCGCCAACCGGTTCGATCGGGCGGAATTCACCGGCACGATCGGCCTGCCGCTCCCCTCCACCGAGATCGCCATCCGCGATGACGACGGCAACACGCTCGCCTTGGGCGGGGTCGGCGAAATCTGCATTCGCGGACCGCAGGTCATGGCCGGCTACTGGCAGCGGCCGGACGAGACGGCCAAGGTGATGACGCCGGATGGTTTCTTCCGCTCCGGCGATATCGGCTTCATGACGCCGGACGGTTTCACCAAGATCGTCGACCGCAAGAAGGACATGATCCTCGTCTCCGGCTTCAACGTCTTCCCGAACGAGGTGGAAGAGGTGGCGATGTCGCTTGCGGGCGTTCTCGAATGTGCGGCGATCGGCGTGCCGGACGAGCATTCCGGCGAGGCGGTGAAGCTCTTCGTGGTGAAGAAGGATCCGGGCCTGACGGAGGCCGAAGTGAAAGCCCATTGCGCGGCGAACCTCACCAATTACAAGCGCCCCCGCTTCATCGAGTTCCGCACCGAACTGCCGAAATCCAATGTCGGGAAAATCCTGCGCAAGGATCTCCGGGGCTGAGCGCAGCCCCGGCACAACCGCTCCTAAATCGATTTAATTTTTTCGCCGCAGGCGCGTTTTCGGTCTTGATTTGCCGGTGCCAAAGCGACTAGCTAGCGGCATCGTCCAAAGCAAGGGAAGACGCCGATGAACGCGCTTGTCGAAAAGCTGAAATCCATCGTCCGCGACACCAACGCCACAGACATCCGGGCGGCCTTCGCGGCCGATCCCGAGCGGTTCTCCCGTTACAGCACCACGCTTGGCGATTTCCTATTCGACTATTCCAAATGCGCGGTGAACGACGCCGTGCTCGACGCGCTGGAAGCGCTCGCCAAGGAAGCCGGCGTCGAGAAGAAGCGCGACGCGATGTTTTCAGGCGAGATCATCAACATTACCGAGGAGCGCGCCGTACTGCACACCGCCTTGCGCAACCGCTCCAACACGCCGGTCCTTGTCGACGGCAAGGACGTCATGCCTGACGTCAACGCCGTACTCGACGCCATGGGCGCGTTCTCCGACGGCATCCGCTCCGGCGCGCTGAAGGGTGCCACCGGCAAGAAGATCACCGACGTCGTGAATATCGGCATCGGCGGCTCCGACCTCGGTCCGGTCATGGCGACGCTGGCGCTCGCGCCCTACCATGACGGCCCGCGCCTGCACTTCGTGTCCAACATCGACGGCGCGCATATCGCCGATACGTTGAAGACGCTCGAGGCCGAAACCACGCTGTTCATCGTCGCCTCGAAGACCTTCACGACCATCGAGACGATGACGAATGCCGCAACGGCCCGCAAATTCATCGCCGACAAGCTCGGTGACGCTGCTGTCGGCAGCCATTTCTGCGCAGTCTCGACCGCACTGGACAAGGTCTCGGCCTTCGGCATCGGTGCGGAACGCGTCTTCGGCTTCTGGGACTGGGTCGGCGGGCGCTATTCGATCTGGTCGGCCATCGGCCTGCCGCTGATGATCGCCATCGGCAAGGAGAGTTTTGGCGAATTCCTCGCCGGCGGCCATGCCATCGACACCCATTTCCGCGAGGCGCCGATCCGGGAGAACATCCCCGTCCTGCTCGGCCTCATCGGCTTCTATCACCGCAACGTGCTGAATTACCCGTCGCGCGCCATCCTGCCCTATGACCAGCGCCTGTCGCGCTTCCCCGCCTATCTGCAACAGCTCGACATGGAATCGAACGGCAAGTCCGTGACGATGGAGTCCAAGCCGGTCGAGGGCAAGACCGGTCCGGTCGTCTGGGGCGAGCCCGGCACAAATGGCCAGCACGCCTTCTACCAGCTCATCCACCAGGGCACCTCGATCATCCCGGCGGAATTCCTGATCGCGGCCAACGGCCACGAGAAAAATCTCCGCCACCAGCACCAGCTTTTGATCGCCAATTGCCTGGCGCAGTCGGAAGCCCTGATGAAGGGGCGCTCACTGGAAGAGGCCAAAGCCCAGCTCACCTCCAAGGGCATGGACGAGGCGAAGGCCGACAGGATTGCGCCGCACCGCGTCTTCGACGGCAACCGCCCGTCGATCACCATGGTGCATGAAAGCCTGACACCCTTCGCGCTCGGCCGTCTGATCGCGCTCTATGAACACCGTGTCTTCGTCGAAGGTGCGCTGTTCAACATCAATTCCTTCGACCAGTGGGGCGTCGAGCTCGGCAAGGAGCTGGCGACGGGTCTGCTGCCGGTCGTCGAAGGCAAGGAAAGCGCTGCCGGCCACGACAGCTCGACGGCCGGTCTGGTTGCCGCGCTGCTGAAGGCGGCGAACTGATCAGCGAAGGCTGAGACGGCGTGCCGCGAAAGCATTGCGCGGCACGCGCGTCAGATTGCCCAGAAATTCGAGAGCACAGGCGCGCCAGCTGTAGGTCGACGCCCGGCCAAGAGCGACTTCCGTGGGAATGTCGAGCGCGGCAAGCGCGGCTTCCCGCAGGTCTTCCGATAGCACTCCCGCTTCGCCCAGCACGTCGCGCGGCGCCGTCACCGGGAAGGCGGCGACGGGCACACCGCTCGCCAAAGCTTCCAGCATGACATTGCCAAACGTGTCCGTCCGGCTCGGGAAGACGAAGACGTCGGCCGAGGCGTAGATCGATGCGAGATCCTCGCCGGTCTTGCGGCCGAGGAAATGCACATCCGGATAGCGCTGGCGCAGCATGGCCAAATCCGGCCCATCGCCGACCACGACCTTGCTGCCCGGCAGGTCCAGCGCGAGGAAGGCCGGCAGGTTCTTTTCCACCGCCACGCGCCCGACGTTGAGGAAGATCGGCCGCGGCAGGCCGAGATCGCGGCGTTTGCCCGGATCGAACTGCTTCGTATCGACCCCGCGCGACCAGCGCTTGATCCGGGTAAAACCGCGCGCCGCCATTTCTGCGCCGAGCGATTTCGTCGCCACCATCATGCCCTGGCCGGAATTGTGGAAGCGGCGCAGCCACCAGTAGCTCCAGCTTTCGGGGATGGGCAGACGCGCGCTGATGAATTCGGGAAAGCGCGTGTGATAGGCCGTGGTGAAGGGCAGCCGGCGCTGCAGGCAGGCGCGCCGCGCCGCCATGCCGAGCGGTCCTTCGGTGGCGATGTGGATATAGTCGGGCGCGATCGCCTCGATCTCGGCGAGCACCTGGCGCTTCGAAGCCAGCGCGAGCCGGATTTCCGGATAGGACGGCAGCGGCACCGTCGCGAACTTTTCCGGCGTCAGGAAGACGACCTCGACCCCCTCCTCCGCCATCGAGCGAGCCAGCTCCTCCAGCGTGTGCACGACGCCGTTCAACTGCGGGCGCCACGCATCTGTGACGACGAGAATGGTCGGGGACTGCCCGTCAGGACGGGCCGGAGCGAACGAATCTGGTGCGGTGTGATCGAGCATGGCCCCTTTGACCATGCGGCGATGACAGGTGAATGAAGGTACGGACTGCTTACGCCAGCCCGATTTCCTTCGCCCACGGCGGGTTGGCACCGGCGCGGGAAACGGTGACGGCAGCGGCCTTGGCGCCGAGTGCCAGCACCTTGGCGATCTGGTCTTCCGAGAGGGCCGAAACCTGCTGCTTGGTGAGCAGGTTCTGCATCTTCAGCGAGGCGAGCACGCCGGCATCGAACGTATCGCCGGCACCGACCGTATCGACGACCGTCACGCGCTCGCTCGGCACCGTGACCTTGTGCGCAGCGGTGTAGCCGACGGCACCTTCCGCGCCGCGCGTGACGACGACGAGCTTGGCGCCATGGTGCAGCCAGTGGCGGGCGAGCGCATCCTCGTCGCCTTCGAGGCCGAACCAGGCGAGGTCCTCATCGGAGAATTTGACGATATCGGCCATACCAGCCATCCGGCGGATGCGCGCCATATGCGCATCCTTGTCCTTGATGAAACCGGGGCGGATGTTCGGGTCGAGCGAGATGACACGCTTGTCGTGCTCGCGCTTCAGGAGCGCCTCGTAGGTGGAGCCGCAGGGCTCCGGGATGAGGCTGATCGCACCGAAATGCAGCGCCTCGCAATCGTCGCCAAGGGCCGGGAGCTCGGCCTCGGTGATCATGCGGCCGGCGGTGCCCTCATCGTAGAAGGCATAGGTCGCATGGCCGTTGACCAGCTTGACGAAGGCGACGGTGGTCGGGCGCGACAGCGTTGCGCAATAGCTGTAATCGACGCCGCTTTCGGCCAGCGTCTTGCGCAGGATGTCGCCCATCATGTCGTCGGAAAGGCCGGTGAAGAAGCCCGTGGGAACACCGATACGGCCGAGCGCGATCGCCGTGTTGAAGATCGCCCCGCCGGCATAGGGCGCATAGGCATCCTCACCGAGCGTCGTCGTCCGCGGCAGCATGTCGATCAGCGCTTCACCACAACACAGGATCATCCGGAGTCCTCCCATCGAATTTCAATCGATTTAATCGATCATGCCCAAAAGCGCCAGAGGTTTTTACGACGTCGGCAGTTCCGACACACCGCCATGGGCGGCCGACCAGACGAGCGGCGCATCGAAGAACGCCTCGACGGAAGCGAGCGTCGCATCGTCGAACAGCTTTTCGGCGCGCGCGACGGCCAGCACATCCCGCCATGTGGCGATGTGGTGCAGCTTGACACCACCATTGGCGTAGCGGGCTTCCGCCTCCTTGAAGATGCCGTAGTAGAACAGCGACATGCCGTGATCGACCACGCCGCCTGCCGCGCGGATGGCGTCGATGAAGGTGAACATCGAGCCGCCGACGGTGACAAGATCCTCGATGACGAGCACGCGCGCACCTTCAGGCATCACGCCCTCGATCTGCGCATTGCGGCCATGGCCCTTCGGCTTCTTGCGCACATAGATCATCGGTAGGCTCAGCCGATCGGCCAGAAGTGCTGCGAAGGGAATGCCGGCCGTCTCGCCGCCGGCAATCACGTCGATCCGTTCGAAGCCGACATTGCGCGTCAGCGTCGCGGCGGCGAAATCCATGATGGCCGAACGGATGCGCGGATAGGAGAGCAGCTTGCGGCAATCCATATAGACCGGGGAGGCCATGCCGGAGGCGAGCTTGTAGGGTTCCTCAGGACGGAAATGCACCGCCTTGATCTCCCACAGCATGCGGGCCATCAGCTCCGCCATCACGTCTCGGTCCGGAAAGGAATTGGAAAACATCGGCATCTCCCGCATGATTTTGTCCTCGTGCGCATAGCAGCAAGAGCCGCGGCTTTCCAGCGTTCGGACAACGAAAAACCCTCCCCGGAGGCCGGGGAGGGTTTCTGGAGGACCGGATTTTGCCTTTGGCTTATGCGCCGCGGCGGGCGTCGACCGAGATGGAGCCCGGACCGAAGGCGGCGAGCACGAGGAAGCCGCCGGCAATCGTGATGTTCTTCCACATCATCAGGCCGTTGAAGACGGTGAGGAGGCCGTTGGCGCCTTCCGGGAAGTCCGGATTGTTGATCGCGCCGCTGTGGAAGACGAGAGCGGTGAACACGCAGAAGGCAGCGAGCAGGTAAGCGGCAATCTTCGTCTGGAAACCGACAAGGATGAACAGGCCGGCGACGACTTCGAAGATGCCGGCGAGATAGGCGAGTGCGGTGGCGGCCGGCAGGCCGGCATTGGAGATCATCCAGGCCGTGCCCGAGGGATCGATCAGCTTGGGGAAGCCGGCGGTGAGGAACATGAGGGAGAGAAGAATGCGTCCGACGAGGACGACTGCGTTCTGCGGCATGGGAAGCTCCTGAGGCTTGGCGTTTGCGTTGGCAGAGAGATACCAGCTTTCCGTCGTCAAACTAGTCAGCACATCAGAAGACAGATTGTTCTCATTTAGTGAACGATCACCTGTTCCCGCCGGAACAGAAACCGGGATGACGCTGTGCGAAAAAGAGACAACACCCCGCCCCCCTTCTCCGGATCCTCCATGCGCCACACTCTTCTCGCCCTGCTTCTCGCTTCCGCAGCTCTCGCCTTCAGTGCGCCCGGCCAGGCCGACGCATCCTATGCTTATGCCCAGCAGGGCTATTACGGGCACTACCAGCAGACCTGCATCACCAAGCGCATGCGCACGGAAGACCGCGCGGGCAAGACCATCACGAAACGCGTGCGGATCTGCCAATAGGACGGGACCATCAGGATCTGTCCGTTCTTTTCTGTTGCAAGCGCTCACCGGCTGGGCGAAGATTTCGGTTGAGCGGCCCGTCTTCATCGTATCAGGGGCGGCCGGGGGAAACCGGATATGAACGAGATCAACAAGAGTGCCGCGTTTTGGCGTTCTTTTCCGATTTTCGAGGGCTTCAGCAAGGAAACGATCGGCGAAATCGCCGCTATCGCGACCTGGCGCCGATGGCCGGCGGGAACGGTCATCTTCCAGCGCGGCGACGAGGGCACCTATCTCATCGTGCTCGTCTCCGGCCGCATCAAGCTGTCGCTGATCACGCCGCAGGGCAAAGAACTGTCGCTGCGCCAGCTCGAGGCCGGTTCGATCCTCGGCGAAATGGCGATCCTCGACGGCCAGCCGCGCTCGGCGGACGCGACCTCCGTCACGCCGACCGAAGGTTATGTCATCGCCAAGCGCGATTTCCTCGACGTGCTGACCCGCAACCCGACGGCCGCGCACGCGATCATCCACTATCTCTGCACCAAGCTGCGCGAGACGACCGAGCAGCTGGAAACCATTGCGCTCTACGATCTCGATTCTCGCGTCGCCCGCTTCTTTCTGGCAACCCTGCGCAATATCCATGGCGACGAACTGCCCGACAGCGCCAATCTCCAGCTTTCGCTCAGCCAGGGCGAGATCGCCAGCATCGTCGGCGCGAGCCGGCCGAAGATCAACCGGTCGATCCTGGCGCTGGAAGAGGCCGGCGCGATCCGCCGCAACGACGGCATCATCCATTGCCATATCGGCCGGCTGCAGAACATCGCCGAGCCGGATGACGACTAACAGGCCGGCGGCCCGGAACGGGAGCGGCCGATCATGATCGCCAAGAAATACAGACCGCTCGCCGCCGGCCTCGTCGCCAGCCTTGCCGGCGCGCTTGCCCTGTATTTCATGGGCGAGACGGCGCTGGAGCAGCAGCGCGAGTTCTATTTCGACGCCCTGACCCAGGCCATACCGGCGGCAAAAACCGATGAGATCGTTGTGGTCGATATCGATCGCAAGGCCTTCCAGAGCGTGCCGGGCCGCGAGTGGACGCGCAGCCAGACCGCCGCTCTCATCGACCGCCTCGCCGCCGCCAAACCCACCGCCATCGCCTTCGATTTCGTCTTCAGCACCGATTGCGTTGCCGACGAACCGGCCAATACGGCGCTCTCCGGCGCCATCGCCAAGGTGCCGACCGTGCTGGGCTTCCTGATCGGCGAGGCGACGGACGGCGCGCCGCATCCCGTGCCTGCGCTCGCCCTGCAAAAGCCGGTCACCGTCCCTGACCTCTGGTTCATCGACGGCACGGAAAGCTCCTGCCCCTTCCTGCAGGACAAGGCGATCTCGGCGTCGGCCTCCTTCCTCGTCGGCGACGAGGATGCCGTGGTGCGGCGCGTGCAGGCCTACGCGATCGTCGGCAATGCCGCCTATCCGGCGCTCGGGGTGGAGGCAGCGCGGCTTGCCGCCGGCGCACGCACGCCCATTCTCGGCGGCAACCCCGTCTGGCTACGCCACGATGCGCGCATCCTCAGGCTCGATGAAGACGGCAGCCTGCGCTTCGTCGCCAGCAACGCGGCCGCCATCGGCGCCAGAACTTTTTCCGCCGCCGATGTCGTCGCGGGCAAAGTCCCACCGGACAGGATTGCCGGTAAGGTCGTGCTGATCGGCAGCAGCCTGCCCAATCTCGGCGGTTTGCGCGCCAGCGCCTCGATGCCGCTCGAACCCTCCGTGCAGATCCATGCCGACGTCGCCAATGCCATCCTGACGGACCATATCCCGATGCGCGATCCCGGCCTTGCACCCGTCGAGGCAGGCTTTGCTTTCCTTATGGGCGCGGCGGCGGCGCTGGCGGCGACGCGGCTTCGCCCGCTCCTTGCGGCAGTTGCGGGCGTCACCCTTGTCGGTTTGGTCTTCGGCGCGTCGGTACTGCTCTACATGCGCACGGCGCTGTTGTCCGATGCGATCGGCGTCTCGCTGGTCGTTGCCACGGCAGCCCTTGTCACCGGCCTCCTGCAATTCACCCATATCCGCCGTGCGGAAGCGACGGCGCGCCAGCGCTTTGGGCAATACCTGCCGCAATCGGTCGTCTCGCGCTACATCGACAATCCGGACATGGCGCGCGTGGCCGGCGAGGAGCGGCAGGTGACGGCCCTCTTCACCGACATCGAGGGCTTTTCGGCGCTCGCGCAAAAAATCGGCCCGCACGATCTCGTCAAGCTGCTCGACATCTACTTTTCCGAGGTCAATGCGCTGGTCGCACGCCATGGCGGCATGGTGGACAAGGTGGTGGGCGATGCCGTGCATGCGCTGTTCAACGCCCCCGACGATCTCGACCGCCATGTCGACAAGGCGCTCGCCTGCGCGGACGCGATCCGCAGCCTGACCGAAGAGATGCGCCGCCGTGCCACCTTCCTGGAGAAGGATTTCGGACGCACGCGCATCGGCGTCGAGACGGGCATGGCGGTGCTGGGCGAAGTCGGCATCGGCGGCAAGCTCGACTATACGGCCCATGGCGACGCCGTGAACCTCGCCGCCCGCCTGCAGGATGCCAACAAATTTTTGGGCACCCAGATCTGTGTCGGCCCGCGCGCCGCCAGTGAAACGAGCCGGACGCTGCGCGCCATCGGCAACCACGAAATCCGCGGCTTCGGCACGATGGACCTGTTTACACTGGATTGATCCTAGCGGATGCCGACGCTGGCATAGGCCTCGCGGATGCGGGCCTCGCCCCATTTGATGACGTCGCCGGGGGCAGCGCCCGGGGCACTGATCTCGACGCCCTCGCCGCCGGAAACCGACCTGGTTACGCCACCGCCGGTGACCTCGACGCGACCGTGCTCGACGAAGACGGCGAAGGGGGCTTTCCGGCTCGGTCCGGCGAAGAATTTCGTGCCGCGCACGCCGATCATGCCGAAGGCGGTGCGCATGGTGAGGTCGATCTTGGCAAGGCCCTCCGGTCGATCGAAGACCATCTGGCCGGTGCCGAGCTCGATGATGCCGCCCTGGCCGGCGATGAAGGTGTCGATCAAAAGCTCCGTCTCGCTGCCGAGCATCAGGCTGGTATCCTCGCCGAGCGCCAGTTCGGCGAAGCTCTCCTTGCCGGTTTTCACGAAGTCGTGATCCATCAGGCTCGCGCCGGCCTTTAAGCCCTCCTGATGTTCTGCATGCTTGCGGCTGACATCGCCGGTGATCTCGACGGCCTTGCCGATGATGGTGTTGGCCTGCGTGGCGCGAAGACCCGCGCCGAGAAGCGCCAGCGTGCTGCCGGCGATGAACAGCCTGCGGCTGAGGGTGACGGGACGGAACGTATCGAGCGATGGCATGACACACCTTTCGCGGGACAGAACGCCCGCCTGGATGAATTGAACCCGGGCGCCGCGCTACATCCACCGTGCACACCGCCAGCAATGACTACCCTTATGCGCCGCCTCCCGTCATCCCACTGTTCCCGCGGAAACAGCCGTTTTGCACCGTTCGTCTAAGGTGCCCCTATCAACGAAGGGAGACGGATCATGAACATGCGATCCAATATGCTGAAGACGGCTGGCCGCGCCCTTTTCTTCGCGGTCCTTCTGGCCGGTGCCGATGGCGCCCGTGCCAACACCATCGATGCCAAATGCGATGCCGCTGCCGGCAGCCGCTACGACATGACGCGCAATACAACCTTCGCGCCGGTGGCACTTGAAGACATCGAGATCGGCGCCGCGCTCTCGGCCTGCCGCGAAGCCTATAATTCCCTTCGCAGCCCCCGCATGGCCTTCCAGCTGGCGCGCGCCCTGGAGCGCGCCGGCCAGGATCTCGACGCCATGAAACTCTATGCCGAAGCAGCAGCGCTCGGCCATAGGGTCGCCATGGTGAACTATGGCGCGATGCTTGGAAAACGCGGCGATCCGGCCGCCGAATTCAGCCATTACAAGAAGGCCGCCGAACTCGGCGACATGCTCGGCGCCTACAATCTCGCCGTCGCCTATCGCGACGGCATCGGCACCGAGGTGAACGGCGCGGAAGCCGTCCGCTGGTTCGACAAGGCCGCAGCGGCCGGCGACGAGACTGCCGCCTTCAATCTCGGCGTGCTGCTCGACGACGGCAGCCTCGTTGCCGAGGACAATGCACGGGCCGCCGCCTACTACAAGCTTGCCGCCGAGCGCGGCAGCATCGATGCCATGATCAATCTCGGCCTCATGCTGGAATCGGGCGAAGGTGTTGCCCAGGACCTCACCGCCGCCGCCGGCTATTTCGAGCAGGCGGCCGACAAGGGCGACAGTTTCGGCAAGCTCAAGATCGGCCTGATGCAGCAGAGCGGCACCGGCATCGTCAAGAACATCGAGCAGGCCGTGACCAGCCTCGTCGCCGCCTTCGAGATGCGCGACGTCGATCTCGAGGTCATCCTGCGCGACCAGCCTGACCAGCTGTCTGCCGATGCGCGCCTCGCCATCAAGCAGGTGCTGGCCGACCAGGACCTGATCGAGGACGCCGACACGGCAGAGATCGACCCGATCACCCTTGGCGCCATCGAGAAGCACTACGCCGCCAAGTAAAGACGCTAGGCGCTTCCCCCACCCTCGACGTCATCCTCGGCCTTGAGCCGAGGATCCACTACTGCGAGCGCTGAGCGCGCGGCGTGGATGCTCGGGTCAAGCCCGACCACGACGAATGAGAGGTTTGGCCCGGCCGACGGAAGAAAGGTTTCGATCGAATCAGCGGATTTCGCCGGCCTGCGGACCCCAGGTGTCTGTCATGGCAAAGCCGTCAGCCAGCGGATCGGTCGGGTCGAGCGCGATCTGGTGCAGGCCGAAGGTCCAGCCGCGGCCGGTGATGGTCGGGATGATCGCCTTGCGGCCGGCGACGACCGTCTCGGCCTCCAGACCCACCTCGAACTGCGAACCGATGATCGAGCGCGAGCGGAAGGTGTCGCCGACCTTGACGAGGCCGCGGGCGTGCAGCGTGGCGAGGTTCGCCGAATTGCCGGTGCCGCAGGGCGAACGATCGACGCGGCCGGGCCACATGGTGGTGGCGGTGCGCACGGTGCCGTCAGGGTCGCGGTCGCGGAACATGACATAGGCGACGCCGTTGATTTCCGGAATCTCTGGATGCACGACCTTCATCGACTTGTTGATGAGATCCTTCAGCGCCATGCCGGCATCGACCAGCGCGCGGGCATTGGCCTTTTCGATCTTCGTACCGATCTGATCGACATCGACCAGCGCATAGAAGATGCCGCCATAGGAGATGTCGAAGCGCACGCGGCCCCAATGCGGCGTGTCGATCTCGACATCCAGCGCCTCGACGAAGGACGGCACCATGGTGAGCTTGACCTTCTCGCAGCGGCCGTCGCGGCAGGTCGCCGTCGCCTTGACGAGGCCGGCGGCGGTGTCGAGCACGACGACTGTTTCCGGCTCCTTCATCTCGACGATGCCGGATTCCAAGAGCGCCGTGGTGATGCAGATCGAGTTGGAGCCCGAGGAGGCATGCGCCTGGTCGGCCTGCAGGATGATGAAGCCGGCATCGGCCTCCGGGCGCTTGGCGGGCAGAAGCAGGTTCACCGAGCCGGTCGCGGCCGCGCGCGGCTCCAGGCACAGGAAGCGGCGCAGGCTGTCGTCGACCGTGTTGATGTAGTTGAGCTGCTCGGCGATCGTGTTGCCGGGGATCTTCGGCACGCCGCCGATCGCCACCTTGCCGATCTCACCTTCGCAATGAACGTCCAGCAGCTGGATCGTGCGCTTCCATCTCATGTCGCTATGCTCCGTTTGGCCAGCCCGCCGGCTGTTTCGCCCTTCTGATATATCAGATCGTCACGCGTTCCAACTGCTTTTCATGCGACAGGTTCGCACGCTAGACTACGTCCGGTTCAGACTGAACCGGACGTAGTCTAGCTTCTTTTGTTTTCGTTTGTCCTTTCGGGAAAACCGGTTCCCACTTTTCCCTGACAACTCTACGAATGCATCCGGCGCAGTCCTCATTCTGCGCCCGAAATAACCCCGCCGCGAGACCCTTTCATGACCAAGCTCATTGTCTTTACCGACCTGCACATGGTGCCCGAGGGCACGAAGATCATCGGCCTCGATCCCTATCAGCGGCTGCTCGCCGGCATCGAGCATGTCAACCGCTACCATGCGGATGCCGACCGGGTGATCTTCACCGGTGACCTGACGCACCGCGCCGACACGCTCTCCTATGAGCGCCTGCACGGCCTGCTCGCCAAACTCGTGCCGCCGGCCGCCATCACCATCGGCAACCACGATTACCGCGACCGCTTCCTGGAAACCTTCACCCATGTCCAGCCGGATGAGAACGGCTTCGTGCAGCAGGCGATCGATTTTCCCGATTGCCGTGTCGTGCTGCTCGACACGCTTTTCGCCCCGCCCTACGACTATCCTTTGAGCCATGCCGGCTATCTCTGCGAGACGCGTCTTGCCTGGCTCGACAAGACGCTGGCGAGCACAGGCGCCCTGCCCGTCCTTCTCTTCATGCACCACCCGCCGCACAAGACCGGCTTTACCGGCATGGATGCGATCCGGCTCTCCAACGAGCACGCCTTCTACGACCTGGTGCTGAAGCACGGCAATGTCCGCCACATCTTCGCCGGCCATGTGCATCGCACGATCGGCGGTTCGCATCGCGGCATTCCCTTCTCGATCTTCAAGAGCCCGGTGCATCAGCAGCCGATGCCCTTCGACGCACCGAACGCCTCGCTTTCGGTCGACGAGCCCGCCGCCTACGGCATCGTCGTGGTGACGGAAGAAGGCCTGCAAGTGCATCACGAGGACTACGAAATCGCCAAGCTGGAATCGGAAATCGCCTGAGGCCGACGGTTACCGCGCGTTACACATCGTGATGCCCTCGCGCCGTTCCCATGGAACCGACTTGGGGGTGTCACGTTGTCTTCGCCGAAGGGGTGGGAAACCCAATCTTCGAAGGAGAAAGACATGCGTAAGTTTCTTATGGCCGGCGCCGCTCTGGCCCTCATCGGCGCTTCCGTCGCCCATGCCGACGATCGCGACAAGGAAGCCCTTGGCGGTGCTGCGATGGGTGCCGCAGGCGCGACCGCAGGTGCTGTTGTCGGCGGCCCGGTCGGTGCTGTCGTCGGCGGCGCCGTCGGCTTCGTCATCGGCGCGGAAGCCGCCGTTCCCGATGATGCTCGTGTCTATGTGATGGAAAATCCGACGCCGCCGGTCGTACTGGATGGCCAGCTGACCGCCGATACGCGCTTCAACGATACCGTGACGCTGACGCCGATCCCCGAGCATCCGGATCTAGCCTATGTTTATGTCGACAACCGCCCGGTCATCGTGCGCTCCGACAGCCGCCAGGTGATCTACGCGCCGGAGGTCGAGACGACGGCGAGCATTTCGGGTGACATTCCCGAGGCGACCATCACCTATGTGGAACGCCACCCGGTCGAGCCCGTCGTGCTGGAAGGTCCCGTCCAGGCCGGTGCGGTGATCCCCGATACGGTGCAGATCGTCGAGGTGCCGGAGAATCCGAGCTACGGCTATATCTATGTCGATCAGCGCCCGGTGCTCGTCGATCGCAGTTCGCGCGAAGTGATCTGGGTCCGCTAAGCTGGACGCAGAGGAAAATCGAAAGGGCGGCTCCCTACGGGGCCGCCCTTTTTCATTCGCCGCCCTACTGCCCGGCCGCCGTGACCGTCGTATCCTCGACCGACCGACCGAGGCGGCGCCACTGGTCGTCGTAGTTCTTGCGCGTGACCGGATCGAAGACGGCGATCGGCGTGGAGACGACGATGCTCGCCGCGCTACCGACCGTCTCGGCCGTGCCGAGCGCAACGGCCCCCAGCCGGTCGCCGAAACCGACCTCGGAATCCGTCACCGTCTGGCCATCGATCAGGCGATTACCGATGAGCCTGACGACCTCGGGGCTTTCGGCGAATTTACCGTGGTTGAGGCTGTCGCCGGATTTCAGCGCCGTCAGGTCGAGCACGGTGATACCCTGCTTTTCCAGCATGGAGCGATAGGGCTCCTGCGAGGGATCGATCTGCCCGAGCCGGTCGACATTGCCGGAAATGCGGCGCGACAGCGTCAGCGCCCGGTCGTCGCGCGAGACGAACAGCGTGAATTGCGGCCGCTCCTTGCCGAGCGCGCGCAGCTGCTGGCCAAAGACGTCGACGTCGAGATCGGGCGAGGCAAGAATGACCTGCTGGATTTTCTTGGGTACGCGCCCATTGCGGATTGCCATCTGGCGCAGCGTCTCGACGGCCAGCCACGTGCCCATGGAATGGGCCATGATGGTGATTTCGCCGACCTTCGGCGAAGCGACCGCAGCACTCAGCAGTTCTTCCAGCGCATCGCGCGAATAGTTGGTGCTTTCCTTGTCGTAGGAATAATCGAAGATGCTGGCGCGCGAGGGCCAGGTGAAGATGATCGGCGCCGCATCCGTCTTGGAATCATGCACGATCTGCGCAAAGCGATAGACGGCATCCTCGTAGCGGTTGTTGAAGCCGTGCACGAAAATCAGCACACGTCGGCTTTTCGGCAGGTTGCGATCAAGCCAGGCGCTCCCGGCCTTCTCCTTGTCGATCGTCTTGACGCTGACGGTCGAAAAATCCTTCAGCGGATCGGCCGGCAATTTCTTCGGCCATTGCACCTGGCCGACCTTGCGCTTGTCATCCGGCGGAATGGAGATTGCGATGTCGCGTAGCTGGAGATCCGAGCCCCGCTCGCCGGAAAACAGCACGCCCGGCTGCTCGGACGGTGCGCGCGTTGTCGCGACCAGAAGATCGACGGTCGAAACACCCGGCGGCGTCTCGCCGCTCGGCAGAAGAACACCTTCCGGTCGTCCGGCACAGCCTGCCAGCAAAAAGACCCCGGCGACAATCACGCGACGCAATACGCGCGGCATTTCGCGGTGCATCATGTCCCGCTTCCTTCCGCTTCCAAAGTTTCGCCGGTGCGGCGCACCGATGGCCCTGCTTAGCGGAGTGGCGCGCGGTTTAGAAGAGAAGCCGAGGGGTTGGGCCATCGACGACGCCGCGGCGTGGCATATCGGTCACGCCGGTCCGGCGGGCCGGTTGCCCAGCGCATCCGTGATACGGGCGCGGCCCACGCGGATGACGTTTTCCATGGCGCGCCGTGCGCCATCCTCGTCGCGCCGGCGGATTTCCTCGACGATGCGCATGTGGTTTGCCGCGACATCGCCGATCTTGATGCGGTCGGCCGCCGGCGAACTCAGCTTGAAGACCCCGGCTAGCGCCGCCTCGATCAAGCTGCCCACAGTGCGCATGAAGGGGTTTCGCGCGGCGTCCATCACGGCAAGGTGGAAGCGCAGGTCCGCCAGCGCCAGCGTCTCCGGCGTGTGCTCCGGATCGCCCATGGCGACGGCCAGCAGCATCATCTGGTTGATATCCGCCTCCGTCGCGTGGCGCGCGGCAAGCGCTGCGGCCTGCGGCTCGAAGCCGAGGCGGATTTCGCTGAGATGGATCAGGAAGACATCATCGACGCCGACGGCGAAGTGCCAGGTGAGGATATCGCTGTCAAACAGGTTCCACTGGTCCTTCGGCGTGACCCGCGTGCCGATGCGGGCGCGCGGCACGACGAGGCCCTTGGCGGCGAGCGTCTTCATCGCCTCGCGGATGACGGTGCGCGACACGCCGAAGCGCGCCTCCATCTCTGCATCGCCCGGCAGCGTCGCGCCCACCGGAAACTCGCCGGCGATGATCGCCCTTCCGAGCTCGCCCACCACCTGCGAGTGGCTGGTGCGCGCCACCGCTCCCTTCATCATGGTTTCGAGCAGACCTGTTTTCCGCACCGCTTCGCCCTCCGTCTAGGAACAGAGATGCCGGAGGGGGAGAAGCGCATGCAAGAAATCAGGCATGCCGCCTCCGCCGGTCGGTGACGTGGATCAGCCCCTTTTGCAACAGGATGAAGGCGAATAGCAGCAGGCCGATCAGGATCTTCGTCCACCAGCTCGACAGCGAGCCATCGAAGGTGATGTAGGTCTGGATGAGGCCCTGGATGAGGATGCCGACCAGCGTGCCCGCGATGAAGCCGGAACCGCCGGTCAGAAGCGTGCCGCCGATGACCACCGCCGCAATGGCGTCGAGTTCCACGCCCACCGTCGCCAGCGAATAGCCGGCCGAGGTGTAGAGCGAGAAGACGATGCCCGAGAGGCCGGCGAGGAAGCCCGACAGCGCGTAGATCATAACCGTCGTGCGTCCGATCGGCACGCCCATCAGCCGTGCCGTAGCCGCCCCGCCGCCGAGCGCATAGACATTGGCGCCGAAGCGGGTGCGGTGAGCAATCAGGATGCCGAGCGCGAAGACCAGCAGCATCAGCCCCCCGATCAGCGTGATGCGCCCGCCACCGGGCAGCTTGTAATAGAGGCTCTTCAGCGTGGCGTAGAACGGATGCTTGATCGGGATGGAATCGATCGACAGGACAAACGCCATGCCGCGCGCCAAAAACATGCCGGCGAGCGTGACGATGAAGGGCGGCATTTCGAGATGGTGGATGATCGCTCCCATCAGCGCGCCGAAAGCCGTGGTGATGGCGAGCGCCAGCACGAAAGCGACGAGCGGGTGGATCGACGTCGCCTGTAGCAGCACGGCGAGGAAGACGCCGGTAAAGGCGATGACCGCGCCGATCGAAAGATCGATGCCGCCCGAGAGAATGACGAAGGTCATGCCGACGGCAGCGATGCCGAGGAAGGCATTGTCCGTCAGCAGGTTGCCGATGACGCGTGTCGACAGCATGTTGGGATATTGCGCGATGCAGACGGCATAGGCGATCAGGAAGATCGCGATCGTCGCGGTGAGCGGAAGGTAACGCGGGTTCATTTCGCCTCCCCGGCCGTCTTCTTTTCCGATGCTCGGGCACGGGAAAGGAAGACGAAAGCCGACTGTGCGCGCGGCGACTGGATGACGAGGATCAGAACGATGATCGCCGCCTTGATGATGAGGTTGAATTCCGGTGGGAAGCCCGAGAGCAGAATGCCGGTATTGACCGACTGGATGATCAGCGCGCCGATGAGCGAGGCGGCAATCGAGAAGCGACCACCGAGCAGCGAGGTGCCGCCGACGACGACCGCGAGAATCGCATCGAGTTCCAGCCAGAGGCCGGCATTGTTGGCATCCGCGCCGCGGATGTCGGCGGCGGCGATGATGCCGGCAAGCGCCGCGCAAAGGCCCGAGAGCACATAGGCCGCGATCAGC
Organism: Shinella sp. M27; assembly: GCF_049199905.1. Lineage (NCBI taxonomy): Bacteria > Pseudomonadati > Pseudomonadota > Alphaproteobacteria > Hyphomicrobiales > Rhizobiaceae > Shinella > Shinella sp. M27. The sequence continues at coordinate 4,441 of NZ_JBLZPK010000015.1, read as the reverse complement.
AGTACGCCCGTCGAGACGCCCGAGAGCATGGAGGCGCGGCGGTTGACGCCAAGCGCCTCGATCAGCATGCCGAGCGCCGTGCGCCGTACCAGCAGCGCCACCAGCAGCCCGAATGCCAGCCAGATGACGACAGGCATGGGCAGGCCGAACAGCGAGCCGCTGCCGATGAAGATCAGCCCGGCATCGTTGAAGGTGAGGATCGCGCCCTCGGTGATCAGCTGCGCGATGCCGCGTCCGGCCACCATCAGCACGAGCGTGGCGATGATCGGCTGGATATCGAGCACGGCGACGAGGATGCCGTTCCACAGGCCGCAGAGAATGCCGGTGCCGAGCGTGATCAGCAGCGTCATGGCGAGCGAATGGCCTGAGGTGATGGCCGCCGCCGCCACCGCCCCGCAGATCGCCATGACGGCGCCGACAGAGAGGTCGATGCCCTTTGTGGCGATGACGACCGTCATGCCGATGGCAAGGAGCGCCACGGGCGCGCCACGGTTCAGGATATCGATCACGCTGCCGTAAAGGCGGCCATTCTGCATTTCGAGCCGGAAGAAGCCGGGAAAGGCGATGGAGACCATCAACAGGATGACGGCAAGTGCTGCGACCTGCGGAAAGAGCCTGACCGCATAGGCCTTGAGTGTCGTGCTCATGCGTCCGTCCTCCCGGCCGAGGCGGCGATCGCCTCGACGATGCCATCGGTCGTCACCTGGTGGCCCATGAGTTCGGCGACATGCGCCCGGTCGCGCAGCACGATGACGCGACTGGAATAGGCGACGAGTTCTTCCAGTTCGGACGAGATCACGATCAGCGACATGCCTTTCTTGCAGAGCTCCTCGATGAGGCGGATGATTTCCGCATGCGCCCCGACATCGATGCCGCGCGTGGGTTCGTCGAGGATCAGGAAATCCGGATTGGTGGCGAGCCAGCGCGCCAGGATCGCCTTCTGCTGGTTGCCGCCCGACAAGAGCTTGATCGGCTTCTCCCGGTCGCTGGTGCGGATATCGAGCGCCTTGATGTATTCGTCGGCGAGCCGGTCCTGCTCGCCGCGGCTGATCGGTCGCGCCCAGCCGCGCCTGGCCTGCAAAGCGAGCGCGATGTTCTCGCGCACCGAGAGATCTCCGATGATGCCGTCGATCTTGCGATCCTCGGGGCAGAAGCCGAATTTTTCGCGAATGGCGGATCGCGGTGAGGAGAGGTCGAGCGTGCGGCCATCGGCCTCCGCCGTGCCGCTATCGGCTCGCTCGGCACCGAACATAATCTCCGCCGTCTCGGTGCGCCCCGAGCCGAGCAGACCGGCAATACCGACCACCTCGCCCCTGCGCACATCGAGATCGAAGGCCTGGATGTGGCCCTTGCGGCCGAAATTGCGAAAGCGGAAACGGACCTCGCCGCCCTCGCCCTTCGCGCCATGTTCCGCCGCCACCTCCTGCACCAGCTCGCGGCCGAGCATCATGGCGATGAGATCGCGGCGCGGCAGCTCCGCCGTCGCGCGCGTGCCGACGAGTTTTCCGTTGCGCAGCACGGTGATGCGGTCGGAGATGTCGTAGACCTGCTCGAGGAAGTGGGTGATGAAGATGATGCCGAGGCCGCGCGCCTTCAGGCGGCGCACGATGCGAAAAAGCATCGCCACCTCATGCGCATCGAGGCTGGCCGTCGGTTCATCGAGGATCAGCACCTTGCCGGAGAGATCGACGGCACGGGCAATGGCGATGACCTGCTGCACCGCCACCGAATAGGCGGCAAGCTCGGCGGTCACGTCGATATCGAGATCGTATTCGGCGAGCAGCGCTTTCGCGCGCCGGTTCATGTCGCGGCTGTCGATAAAGCCGAAGCGCTTCGGCTGGCGGCCGAGGAAGAGGTTTTCGGCGACCGTGAGGTTCGGCAGGAGGTTGACCTCCTGGTAGACCGTGCCGATGCCGAGATTCTGGGCTTCCAGCGTGCTCTGCGGATCGACATCCGCGCCATCGAGCAGGATGCGCCCGCCATCGCGGCGATAGGCGCCGGTCAGGCATTTGACGAGGGTCGACTTGCCCGCACCGTTTTCGCCGAGCAGCGCATGGACCTCACCGCGGTGAAGCGAAAAATCGACGCCATCGAGCGCCCTGGCGCCGGGAAAGATCTTGTGGATCGCCGTCGCCGAAAGAATGGAGGTACTCGCCTGCATGATCCCACCCGTGTGACGTCTGCCGCCCGCCGCCCCAAGGGGAGACGGCAGGCGAACCGGCGGATCCGGCGAAAACCGCATCAGCCGAAGGCTAGGGGGAAGATGTCCCGCGTCAAGTTAGGAGCCGGACGCGGGGCTCCCGGGAGGAGAGATCAGTAGCCGAGGCCCTTCTTCTCCTCATAGACCTTTTGCGGATCGTCAGCCTGGGTATAGAGCTTCGATTCCGTCTGGATCCACTTCGGTGGCTCCTTGCCGTCCTTGAGGAAGGCGTCGAGCGCGTCGAGCGCGGGGCCGGCCATGTTGGGCGTCAGCTCCACGGTGGCGTTGGCTTCGCCGGCCGCCATGGCCTGGAAGATATCTGGAACGGCGTCGATGGAGACGACGAGGATATCCTTGCCCGGCTTCAGGCCGGCTTCCTTGATCGCCTGGATGGCGCCGACGGCCATGTCGTCGTTATGGGCGTAGAGCGCGCAGATGTTCTTGCCGCCGTCTTCCGCCTTCAGGAAGCTTTCCATCACTTCCTTGCCCTTGGTACGGGTGAAGTCGCCGGTCTGGCTGCGGATGATCTTCAGGTTGTCCTTGCCGGCGAGCGCTTCCTCAAAACCCTTCTTGCGGTCGATGGCCGGCGACGAACCCGTCGTGCCCTGCAATTCGACGACGTTGCACGGCTTGCCGGCAACGGTATCGACCAGCCACTTGCCGGCGACGTTGCCTTCATGGACGAGGTCGGAGGTGACGGCCGTCAGGTAAAGGTCCTTCGAGGCATCGACCGTGCGGTCGAGCAGGATGACCGGGATTTCCGCATCCTTGGCTTCCTGCAGCACTTCATCCCAGCCCGTGGCGACGACAGGGGCGATCAGAATGGCATTGACGCCCTGCGCGATGAACGAACGCAGCGCCTTGATCTGGTTTTCCTGCTTCTGCTGGGCGTCGGCGAATTTCAGGTCGATGCCGCGCTTTTCAGCCTGCTGCTTGGTGAGCGTGGTTTCGGCAGCGCGCCAGCCGGATTCCGAACCGATCTGCGAAAAGCCGATCGTCAGGTCGGCGGCGGATGCGGCGCTGAACATCGAGGCAGCAAGGATCGTGGCACTTGCGAGTGCGATTTTGAATTTCATGATGTCCTCCCAAAGAAAGCTGCTCCTCAGCAGCCCGGATAAAACATCATATTGTATTACTATTGTAAACGGCCAAAAGTTGCCGATCGCGATTTTTTTGATCGCGTCGCGGGAGCGTGGATTTCAAGGGGAAAGGAGAAACGCAAAAAAGCGCCGAAACGGCGCGCGAAAGACCTCCTCGAACCAAGCGAAGTCACCAGATTGTTCAGGAAGAGAAATGGCGCACCCGAAGAGATTCGAACTCCTGACCCCCAGATTCGTAGTCTGGTGCTCTATCCAGCTGAGCTACGGGTGCGCTGACAGCGGGGCGTTTGGTGCCCGTCTGTGAGGCGGTTCACTAAAGGGTACTCCGGGTTATTGCAAGCGTCTTTCTCAGAAATAATGCACTTTTTTCATCGCACCGTCATATCCGGCCGCCAACGCCCCCGGAAATCAGGCGCGGTGACGGAAGGCGTCGAGGGGGACGGGGCGGTCGGGCAGCTCGATGCGGAAGAGCGTGCCGGGGGTCGCCTTCTCCACCAGCGCGATCGTGCCACCATGGGCGAGCACCAGCTCGCGGGCGATGGCGAGGCCAAGACCGGTGCCGCCGGAACGCACGGAGCCGCGGAAGGCGGCGAAGAGGTTTTCGCGCGCCTTGGCGGGCATGCCGGGGCCGTTGTCGTCGATGGCGATGGAAACGACAGCGCCGGTGCGCAGGCCCGTCACCACGACGGCCCGCGGCTCGGCGCCGATATCCTGCGCCAGCGCCTCCACGGCGTTGCGGCAGAGATTGTGGATGACACGGAAGAGCTGCTCGCTATCGGCGTCGACCTCCAGGGCCTGTTCGACCTGCACCACAAAATCGATATCGCCGCGCGTATCGAGCGCCAGCACCTCGGAGACCTCCTGCACGAGGGGGCGCAGCGCCACGAAGCGGCGGCGCGGCTCCGGCTCGCGCATGCGGCCATAGGAGAGCACTTCGTTCGTATAGCCCACTGCCCGGTCGATGCTGCGCAGCAGTTTCGGCGCGACGCGCTTGACGACCGGGTCGTCCACGTCGGAGAGGCGGTCGGACATCAATTGCGCCGACGACAGGATGTTGCGCATGTCATGGTTGATCTTCGATACGGCCAGCCCGAGATCGGCGAGGTTCTTCTGTTCCTTTAGCGTGCGTTGCAGCGTCTGC
>NZ_JBLZPK010000014.1:233267-311191 GCF_049199905.1 Shinella sp. M27 | reverse complement strand
GGTAGAGCGCACCGCGGGTCTGGCGGTCGATGTAGTTCATGATCACCCGGCTGTCATAGACGGCAAGGCCATCGTCTGTCATGAGCGCGGGAATCTTGCCGAGCGGATTGGCGGCAAGCAGTTCCGCTGGGTCCGCATTGGTGTCGGTGGCAACCGATTCGGCGGGTAGGCCGGCATAATGCGCGGCCATGCGCACCTTGGTGGAATAGGGTGAGGTGGTGGAATAGAAGATCTTCATGGGCGGGTCCTGGTTAGCGGATGGATGGCTGTACGATTGACTTGGCGCGGCAGGCGGCGCGGTCGACCTCGGGACAGGGGCGGAAGGAGAGATCCGGCGTCATGCAGATGCGAATCTCCTCCAGCTGCCCGCCTGCGCAGGTGACGGCGATGCCCTTGCGGTCGAGGCCGGGATTGGCGGCAATGAGGGCCTGCTCAATTGCATCGGGCGACGAACGAACGCCGTCGCGTTGCGGCTCTAGGCCCTTGGGGATGTGGATGCGCTCCCGGGCGGCGCGGACCACCGAAAAGTAATCCCGCTGGCTGAGGCCGGAACAGCTGCCGTGTTTGCGCCACTGGTGGCCGATGAGACCCATGGACGGAATGATGTCGAGCACGGTGCGGCCGAGGCTGTCGGGCACGCGATCGGATTCGCGTGTCCGGCAGAATTCCGGATAGCCGCGCTCGTTCTGCGGCCAAAGGCCGTGCACGATGAAGCCGTAGTCGTTGCCCCTGCGGCACTGCTGCGTCTTGCCGCCGGCATCGTTTTCCGCGCACCAGCTGGGCGACCACGAAAGCGAGAGGACGTAGAAATCGAACCCCTTGCCGAGAGGGATTTTCGCCTGCGTCTGCGGGACCTTGCGGCTTTCCTCCTTGCGCGGCTTTTCGGCCGGTTTTTCCTCGCCGCAGCCGGCAAGCGCCAGCAGGCCGGCGAGGGCCAGCAGGGCGGATCGGGCGCGAAGCAAAGGCGTCATGGAGGTCTCCCGGTTCGGCGCGCGATTGTTGCCGCCGAACGGCAAAGGTCAAGAGGCCTTCGTCTCGCCTGTCAGCCAGAACGACCGCGCCGAAGCGAAGCGGTCCTGCGCCAGACGTTCCTTGAGGAAGGGCAAGAGCACGTCGAGTTCCTGCTTCAGCGTATAGGGCGGGTTGACGACGATGAGGCCGGAGCCGGTGAGCCCCGTCGCTAAACCGCGGTCGCTTTTCACCGTGAGTTCCGCACAAAGCATTTTCGGGATCCCGGTCTCCTTCAGCGCCTTGTGGAATTCGGTGATGGGCGCGTTCTTCTTGATCGGATACCACAGACAATAGACGCCGCCAGGGAAGCGACGCACGGCCTTCTCCAGCCCGTCCACCAGCCGCTCGTATTCGCCCTCGATCTCGAAGGGCGGATCGACCAGCACAATGCCGCGCTTCTCCTTCGGCGGCAGATGCGCGCCGAGCGACAGCCAGCCGTCGAGATGGGTGATGCGGCTCTGGAAGTCGTTGTCGAACAGGCGGTGCAGCGTCTCGTAGTCGTCGGGATGCAGCTCCATCGCCGAGAGCCGGTCCTGCGGGCGGAAGAGCATGCGCGCCAGTTTTGGCGAGCCGGGATAATAGGTTAGCCCGCCTTCCGGATTCAGTTCATTGACGACCTTGAGATAAGGTTCAAGAACGGTGGCCACCGCTGGCGGCAGGTCCTCGGCGAGCAATCGCCCGATACCGTCGAGCCATTCGCCCGTCTTCTGCGCCTCCTCGCTGGAGAGGTCGTAGAGCCCGATCCCGGCATGCGTATCGAGCACGCGGAACGCCTTGTCCTTCGCCTGCATATAGACGACGAGGCGGGCAAGCACGGCGTGCTTCAGGACGTCGGCGAAATTGCCGGCGTGGTAGATGTGACGATAGTTCATGCGGACCCCGCGCGATCAAACGCTCTGATGCGACGATGAATTGTTGCGATGGTAGAATGATTTGCCTTTTGGCAGCTAGCGCTCTGCAATATAGAAAAGCCATGAACGTTGCGACCCCCCATCTCGGAAAACCGCGCATCGGCCATTCGGCCTGTCCGCACGACTGTCCCTCCACCTGCGCGCTCGATGTCGAGATCGGCGCGGATGGCCGCATGGGGCGCGTCAAGGGCAGCGCTGACAACAGCTACACGGCCGGCGTCATCTGCGCCAAAGTCGCGCGCTATGCCGAGCGGCTCTATCACCCCGACCGCCTGATGAAGCCGCTGGTGCGCAAGGGCGCCAAGGGCAGCGGCGAATGGGCTGACATTTCCTGGGAAGCAGCCCTCGACGCGATTGCCGAAAACTTCGTCAAGGCCGAGCAGGCCCATGGCGTGGAGGCCGTCTGGCCCTACTACTATGCCGGCACGATGGGCCTCGTGCAGCGCGATTCCATCGAACGCCTGCGCCACGCCAAGCGCTATTCCGGCTTCTTCGATAGTATCTGCACCAATCCGGCGTGGACCGGCTTCGTCATGGGCGCCGGCACCTTGCGTGGTCCTGATCCGCGCGAAATGGCGAAGTCCGATTGCGTCGTCATCTGGGGCACCAATGCGGTCTCCACGCAGGTCAACGTGATGACCCACGCGGTCAAGGCGCGCAAGGAACGCGGCGCCAGGATCGTCGTCATCGATATCTACGACAACCCGACGATGAAGCAGGCGGATATCGCGCTGAAGCTGCGCCCTGGCACCGATGCCGCGCTCGCCTGCGCCGTCATGCACGTCGCCTTCCGTGACGGCTACGCCGACCGCGCCTATATGGCAAAATTCGCCGACGATCCCGCCGGCCTTGAAGCGCATCTGGCCACCCGCACGCCGGAATGGGCCGCCGCGATCACTGGTCTCACCGTCGCCGAAATCGAAGCCTTCGCCGCCCTCGTGGGGCAGACGAAGAAGAGCTTCTTCCGCCTCGGCTACGGCTTCACCCGCAGCCGCAACGGTGCGGTCTCCATGCATGCGGCGCTCTCCATCGCCACCGTGCTCGGCTCCTGGCAATATGAGGGCGGCGGCGCGTTCCACAGCAATTCCGCGATCTTCCACCTGCGCAAGGCGGAGTTGATGGGCTCGAAATTCGTCGATCCCGACATCCGCATGCTCGACCAGTCGCAGGTCGGCCGCATCCTGACGGGCGATGCCGTCGCCCTGCGGGACCGTGGTCCCGTCACCGCCATGCTGATCCAGAACACCAATCCGGTGAACGTCGCGCCCGAACAGCGCCTCGTGAAGCAGGGCTTTCTGCGCGACGACCTCTTCGTGGCGGTGCACGAGCAGTTCATGACCGACACGGCGAAACTCGCCGATATCGTGCTGCCCGCCACCATGTTCGTCGAGCACGACGATATCTATCGCGGCGGCGGCCACCAGCACATCATCCTCGGCCCGAAACTCGTCGAGCCGCCGGCGACGGTGCGCACCAATCTCTTCGTCATCGAGGAACTGGCCAAGCGCTTGGGGGTTGCCGATATGCCCGGCTTCGGCCTGTCGGAGCAGGAGCACATCACGAATATGCTGCCCTACTACGAGATGGATTTCGACGGCCTGAAGGAAGAGAAGTGGATCGATTGCCAGCCGGATTTCGACGCCGCGCATTTCGGCAAGGGCTTTGGTTTCCCCGACGGAAAATTCCGCTTCCGCCCCGACTGGACGAACACGCCGGCCCCCAACAAGCCGCCGAAAGTGCTCGGCGCCTTCGGCCCGCATGAGGATCTGCCGGCGTTCCCGGATTACGTGACGGTCATCGAGGAGGCGGATGAGGCGCATCCGTTCCGGCTTGGCACCTCGCCGGCGCGCACCTTCCTCAATTCCTCCTTCACCGAGACGAAAAGCTCGCGTGAGCGTGAGGGCCAGCCGGAGGTGATGATCCATCCCGAGGACGCCGCGGTGCAGGGAATTGCCGATGGCGATGTCGTGCAGCTTGGCAATGTCAGGGGCGATATCCGCCTGCATGCCAAGGTGAGCGACGTCGTGAAGCCCGGCGTGCTGATCGCAGAGGGTATCTGGCCGAACTCCGCCCATCTCGACGGCGAGGGCATCAACGTGCTGACCGGTGCCGACCCCGTCGCGCCCTATGGCGGCGCGGCCTTCCACGACAATCGCGTCTGGCTGCGCAAGACGGCCTGATGTCCAGCAAGGATTTTTCATGACGGCTCCCGCTTCGTCCGCCATCCGCATCGTCGACCAGCAGACGGTCTGGAAGCGTTTCATCCATTTGCAGACGCTCGTGCTCGAACAGACCCGCATGGATGGTCGCGTCGAACATCTCGACCGCGAGGTGCATGACCATGGCGCGGCCGCGACCGTCCTTCTGGTCGATCCTGTCAGGCAGTCGGTGATCTTCGTGCGCCAGTTCCGCCCCGGCGCGTTCCTCGGCGGCCACAAGGACGGCTTCCTGCTCGAAACGCCGGCCGGCCTGCTCGACGATGACAGCCCGGAAGAAGCCGTCACCCGCGAGGCGATGGAGGAAACCGGCTACGCGGTGCGCGACGTGCGCCACCTCTTCGACATGTATTCCAGCCCCGGCACGCTCACCGAGCGCGTCAGCTGCTTCGCCGCCCATATCGACGCGAGCAAGCGCGACGGCAAGGGCGGCGGCGTGGAAGGCGAGGGGGAGGACATCGAGGTGATCGAAATGCCGATCGACGAAGCCTATGGCCTCATCGCTTCGGGCGGCATCGTCGATTCCAAGACCATCATGTTGCTGCAATGGCTGATGCTGAACCGCAGCACATTCGCTCCGGCATAGAATCTCAGCCGAGCGAAAGCACGGTCTGCGCCGGATCGGTGCCGCCCGGCAGCGTGCCGGCGGCGAAACCGGCGAGAACACGGCGATAGAGCGCGTGTTCCTGCACCAGAACCCGCGCCGCAAGGCTGTCCGAGGTATCGCCCTCGAGGATCGGCACGACGGCCTGCGCCAGGATCGGACCTTCATCCATGCCGGCATTGACCAGATGCACCGTGCAGCCGGAGACGCGCATGCCGGCGTCGATGGCGCGCTGGTGCGTGTGCAGGCCGGGGAAGAGCGGCAGCAGGGAAGGGTGGATGTTGAGGATGCGGCCCTCATAGGGGCGGATGAAATCCGCGCTGAGGAGGCGCATATAGCCCGCCAGGCACAAAAGGTCCGGATGGTAATCCGCAAGTGCCGCAAGGATCGCCGCCTCATGCGCGTCCTTACTTGCAAAATCCTTGCGCAGGAAGGCACGCGTCGGGATGCCCAGCGCCTCGGCCTTGGCAAGCCCGCCGGCATCGGCCTTGTCGGAGAAAACGGCGACGATTTCGGCCGGAAAATCCGGTGCCTCGGCGGCCTTCGCCAGAGCCAGCATGTTGGAGCCGCCGCCGGAGATGAAGGCGACGACGCGCTTGCGGGCCGGGCTCGTCATAGGGCGAGCGTGCCCTTGTAGATCGTGCCGGCGGCGCCCTCTTCGCGCGCGACCATGCGGCCGAGGCGGAAGACGCTCTCGCCTTCGCCGGTCAGCACGGCAGCGACCGCGTCGGCCTTGTCGGCCGGCACGACGGCGATCATGCCGACGCCGCAATTGAAGGTGCGTAGCATTTCCTTGGCTTCCACGCCGCCGGTCCTGGCAAGCCAGGAGAACACGGCCGGCGCCTTGACGGCATCGAGATCGATCTCGGCGGCGAGGTGCTTGGGCAGCACGCGCGGAATGTTTTCCGGGAAACCGCCGCCGGTGATGTGCGCCAGCGCCTTGATGGAGCCGGTCTCGCGGATCGCCTTCAGAAGCTGCTTCACATAGATCTTCGTCGGCGTCAGCAGGGCTTCGCCCAGCGTCTTGCCGGCTTCGAACGGCGCCGGCGCATCCCAGGCGAGGCCCGAGAGCGTGACGATCTTGCGCACCAGCGAATAGCCGTTGGAATGCACGCCGGAGGAGGCGAGGCCGAGAATGACGTCGCCTTCGGCGATGTCGCCAGCCGGGAGAAGCTGGCCACGCTCGGCGGCACCCACGGCGAAGCCCGCGAGGTCATAATCGCCATGCGAATACATGCCGGGCATTTCGGCGGTCTCGCCGCCGATCAGCGCGCAGCCGGCCTGGCGGCAGCCTTCGGCAATGCCCTGCACGATGGCCGCGCCCTGATCCGGGTCGAGCTTGCCGGTGGCGAAATAGTCGAGGAAGAAGAGGGGCTCTGCACCCTGCACCACGAGGTCGTTGACGCACATGGCGACGAGGTCGATGCCGACGGTGTCGTGGCGATCCGCATCGATGGCGATCTTCAGCTTGGTGCCGACGCCGTCGTTTGCCGCGACGAGAACCGGATCCTTGAAGCCGGCGGCCTTCAGATCGAACAGGCCGCCGAAGCCGCCGATCTCGCCATCCGCGCCGGGGCGGCGCGTCGAGCGCACGGCCGGCTTGATCTTCTCGACCATCAGGTTGCCCGCGTCGATATCGACGCCCGCATCGCTATAGGTCAGACCGTTCTTTTCCGACTGGCTCATGCTCTCGTCTCCGACTTCAGGCTCTGCGCGCCCGATTGGCACGCTGGGGCGGCAAGTGCAAGACGAATGCCGGGAAATCAGGGCTTTTTTCACCGATTTACCCGTGACGGTGGCGCATTCGCCCGCCGAGCCTTGACCGCAATCCGCCGCGCATCCTATCTCCATCCCATAGCGGCGACGATGGAAAACACGAGGAAGAGCACGATGGCAGCCCATATCAGCGGCGCGGGATTGAAGCGGCAGGTGATCTTCTGGCTCATCGCCTTCGTCTTCTTCGTGCTTTTCCTGCTCGTCTTCAGCGATATCCTGCTGCCGTTCATTGCCGGCATGGCGCTCGCCTATTTCCTCGATCCCGTCGCCGACCGGCTGGAGCGCATCGGGCTCAGCCGCATGATGGCGACGGTGGTCATCCTCGTCGCCTTCGTCATCCTCTTTGCGCTGTCGCTGATGATCGTCATCCCGTTGCTCGCCACGCAGGCCGCCGATTTCCTGCAGAAGCTGCCCGGCTACGTCACGCAGCTTCAGGAGCTGGTGGCCAATTTCAATCCCAACCTGCTGCCGAAATGGATCAGCAGCCAGATGGGCACGATCAAGCAGAGCTTCTCCTCCATTCTCGCCGAAGGGGCGGGCTTCCTCGGTACTGTCTTCAAGCAGCTGTGGAATTCCGGCATGGCGCTGGTCAACATCGTCTCGCTGCTCGTCGTCACGCCCGTCGTCGCCTTCTACCTGCTGCTCGACTGGGACCGCATGATCGCCAAGGTCGATAGCTGGGTGCCGCGCGATTATGTCGGCAATGTCCGCCAGATCGCCGCCGAGATGGATGCGGCGATTTCCGGCTTCGTGCGCGGGCAGGGCTCCATCTGCATCATCCTCGGCCTGTATTACGGTATCGGGCTTTCCTTCGCCGGCCTCAACTTCGGCCTGCTGATCGGCCTTTTTGCCGGCCTGATCAGCTTCGTTCCCTATGTCGGCTCGCTGGTCGGACTGGTGCTCGCCATCGGTGTCGCCATCGTGCAGTTCTGGCCGGATTACTGGATGGTCGTGCTGATCGCCGCCATCTTCTTCTCCGGCCAGTTCATCGAGGGCAATATTTTGCAGCCGAAGCTGGTCGGCTCGCGCGTCGGGCTGCATCCGGTCTGGCTGATGTTTGCGCTCGTCGCCTTCGGCGCACTGTTCGGCTTCGTCGGCCTGATGATCGCCGTGCCGGCCGCCGCCGCCGTCGGCGTGCTTGTCCGCTTCGGCCTGTCGCGCTACCTTGACAGCGATCTCTATTACGGCGCGAGCAAGCCCGTTCTCTTGGAAGAGAGCACGCCGGACGGCGAATGAGACAGAGTATTCGAGTAAAGCCATGACTTCGCGCATTAAAGCCGAGCAGCTGCCGCTCGCCTTCGGACACGACCCGGCAACGGGCCGCGACGACCTGCTGATCGCCGAGCCCGTCGATGCCGCGGTCGCGATGATCGACGCCTGGCCGCACTGGCCCGCACCCGTCGTCATCATCGCCGGCCCCGTCGGCTCGGGAAAGTCACACCTCGCCGCGATCTGGCGCGAAAAGGCCGGCGCTGTCTTGATCGAGGCGAAGGCCGGTACGGGCGCGGAGGAAGCGGCCGAACACGGCCCCGTGCTGATCGAGGATGCCGACCGCACCGGCTTCGACGACCGCACGCTCTTCCACATCATCAACAATGTGCGCCAGCACGGCCACACGCTGCTCATCACGAGCCGGCTCTGGCCGATGTCCTGGCCAGTCGATCTGCCGGACCTGCGCTCGCGCCTCAAGGCCGCGACGGTGGTCGAGATCGGCGAACCCGACGACGAATTGCTGTCCCAGGTCATTGTCAAGCTCTTCGCCGACCGCCAGCTTTTCGTCGAGGACAGGCTTGTCGCCTACATGGTGGCGCGCATGGAGCGCTCGCTGGAAGCGGCGCAGACGCTGGTCGAGCGGCTCGACCGTCTGGCGCTCGCCCGCGGCAGCCGTATCACGCGCACGCTGGCGCAGGAGGTTCTGGGCGAGATGATCGGCGGCGAGGATTGACTGTCACAGTTCTGTCGTCAAACTGGGTTAAGCGCTTCGTAAAAAAGTAGAAATCGTTTCCGTCCGATGTGACGGCAGAATGGGCGGACTTCTCATGGATACGGCGAACCCGGACCTTTCTTCCGAAAATCCGGACGAGGGCGTGAAGCCGGAAGCATCGGGCATCGACGTCGAAGCCCTGATGGCGAGCCCTGAGCGCTTCATCAACCGCGAATTCTCCTGGCTGCAATTCAACCGCCGCGTCCTCGAAGAGACCCTCAACACCGCCCATCCGCTGCTGGAACGCGTGCGCTTCCTGTCGATTTCGGCCGCCAATCTCGACGAGTTCTTCATGGTGCGCGTCGCCGGCCTCGAAGGTCAGGTGCGTCAGGGCATCGCGATCCGCAGCCCCGACGGCAAGACCTCGGCCGAACAGCTCGACGATATCCTGAAGGAAATCGACAATCTCCAGATGGAGCAGCAGGCCTCGCTTGCCGTGCTCCAGCAGTATCTCGCCAAGGAAGACATCCTGATCGTCCGCCCGACGGCGCTTTCGAGCGAGGACAAGGTCTGGCTGCAGCAGGAATTCACCCAGTCTATCTTCCCGGTGCTGACGCCGCTCTCCATCGATCCGGCGCATCCGTTCCCCTTCATCCCCAACCTCGGTTTTTCGATCGGTCTCCAGCTCGACAGCACGATGGGCAAGGAGCCGATGACCGCGCTGCTGCGTCTACCCGTCGCGCTCGACCGCTTCGTCCGCCTGCCGGATGCCAAGGGCGCGATCCGTTACATCACGCTTGAGGATGCCGTCGGGCTCTTCATCGGAAAACTCTTCCCCGGCTATATCGTGCGCGGCTCGGGCACCTTCCGCATTATCCGCGACAGCGATATCGAAGTGGAGGAAGAGGCCGAAGACCTCGTGCGCTTCTTCGAGACGGCGCTCAAGCGCCGCCGCCGCGGTTCGGTGATCCGCATCGAGACCGATTCCGAAATGCCGGAATCGCTGCGCCGCTTCGTGGTCGGCGAGCTCGGCGTGCCGGACAACCGCGTCGCCGTCCTGCCGGGCCTGCTCGCCCTCAACACGCTGTCGGAAATCACCAAGGCGCCGCGCAACGATCTCCGGTTCGAGCCCTACAATGCCCGATTTCCCGAACGCGTCCGCGAGCACGCCGGTGACTGCTTCGCCGCCATCCGCGAGAAGGACATGGTCGTCCACCACCCCTACGAGAGCTTCGACGTGGTGGTCCAGTTCCTTCTCCAGGCTGCGCGCGATCCTGACGTTCTGGCGATAAAGCAGACGCTCTACCGCACCTCCAATGACAGCCCGATCGTGCGTGCGCTGATCGACGCGGCCGAGGCCGGCAAGTCGGTGACGGCGCTGGTCGAGCTCAAGGCCCGCTTCGACGAAGAGGCCAATATCCGCTGGGCGCGCGACCTTGAACGCGCCGGCGTGCAGGTCGTCTTCGGCTTCATCGAACTGAAGACCCACGCCAAGATGTCGATGGTCGTGCGCCGGGAAGAGGGCAAGCTGCGCACCTATTGCCACCTCGGCACCGGCAACTACCATCCGGTCACGGCGAAGATCTACACCGACCTGTCCTTCTTCACCTGCAACCCGACGATCGCCAGCGACATGGCGAACATCTTCAACTTCATCACCGGCTACGGCGAACCCGAGGCCGGCATGAAGCTCGCCTTCTCGCCCTATACGCTGCGCCCGCGCATCCTGCGTCACATCGACGAGGAGATCGCGCATGCGAAGAACGGCGCACCGGCGGCGATCTGGATGAAGATGAATTCGCTTGTGGATCCCGAGACGATCGACGCGCTCTACCGCGCCAGCCAGGCCGGCGTGGCCGTCGATCTCGTGGTGCGCGGTATCTGCTGCCTGCGCCCGCAGGTGCCCGGCCTTTCGGACAATATCCGCGTCAAATCCATCGTCGGCCGCTTCCTCGAACATTCCCGCATCTTCTGCTTCGGCAATGGCCACGGGCTTCCCTCCGACAAGGCGCTGGTCTATATAGGCTCGGCGGACATGATGCCGCGAAACCTGGACCGGCGGGTCGAGACACTCGTGCCTCTGATCAACCGGACTGTGCATGAGCAGGTTCTCTCGCAGATCATGTTGGGTAATCTCATCGATAACCAGCAGAGCTACGAGATTCTGGCGGACGGAACGTCCCGGCGCATGGAAGTGCAGCCCGGTGCCGAGCCGTTCAACGCTCAGCACTACTTCATGACCAATCCCAGCCTGTCGGGCCGGGGTGAAGCCCTGAAGTCCTCCGCACCGAAGGCGATCGCGGGCTGGCAAGGCCGCCGGAAGAAATAACGGATATGCATGGTCGAGTCTGAAGCGCAGGGGCGGTTGCCTGGAATTGCCCCGGTGTCGGTCGTGGATATCGGTTCCAACTCTATACGCCTCGTGATCTACGAGGGCATGAGCCGTTCCCCCGCCATCCTGTTCAACGAGAAGGTCATGTGCGGCCTCGGCAAGGGGCTCGCCAAGACCGGTCGCATGGACGAGGCAAGCGTCGACCGCGCGCTGGCCGCGCTGCATCGTTTCAAGGCTCTCTCCTGGCAGGCGCGGACCTCCACCATGTATGCGCTGGCGACCGCCGCGGCGCGCGAGGCGGAAAACGGCCCCGATTTCATCCACCGGGCGGAAATGATCCTCGGCCAGAAGGTGCGCGTGCTGACCGGCGAGGAGGAGGCCTATTTCTCCGCGCTCGGCATCGTCAGCGGCTTTGCCGATACCGACGGCATCGTCGGCGACCTCGGCGGCGGCTCGCTGGAACTGGTCGATATTGCCGGCGTGCAGGTCGGCAAGGGCATCACTCTGCCGCTTGGCGGCATCCGTCTGTCGGAAGCATCAGGCGGCTCGGCCGCACAGGCCCGCATCGTCGCGCGCAAATATCTGCGCAATGCCGATCTCTTGAAGAAGGGTGCGGGCCGCGCCTTCTATGCCGTCGGCGGCACCTGGCGCGCCATCGGCGCGCTGCATATGGAAATGCAGAACTATCCGCTGCATATGATCCAGGGCTACGAACTCGGCTTCTCCGATGCCATGGATTTCCTGACGGATATCGTCACCGCCAAGGACCAGAAAGATTCTGCCTATAGCGCGATTTCCAAGAGCCGCCGCAACCTCCTGCCGTTCGGCGCCGTCGCCATGCAGGAGACGATCGCCATCATGAAGCCCTCGCGGGTCTTCTTTTCCGCCCAGGGCGTGCGTGAGGGCTATCTCTATTCGCTGCTCGCCGACCGGGAAAAGGCGCGCGATCCGTTGCTGGCTGCGGCCAGCGAGCTTGCCATCCTGCGCGCCCGCTCGCCCGAGCACGCCCGCGAACTGGCCGCCTGGACCGGCCGCATGATGCCGCTCTTCGGCATCACCGAGACTGACGAAGAGCATCGCTACCGCGAAGCCGCCTGCCTGCTCGCCGATATCAGCTGGCGCGCGCATCCGGATTATCGCGGCCTGCAGGCGCTGAACCTCATCGCGCACGGCACGTTCATCGGCATCACCCATCCCGGCCGCGCCTTCATCGCGCTCGCCAACTATTACCGCTTCGAAGGCCTGAACGACGACGCCGTCAGCAGCTCGCTCGCCGGCATCGCGACGCCGCGCCTGCGCGAGCTCGCCAAGCTCGTCGGCGGCCTGCTGCGCATCGTCTATCTGTTCTCGGCCTCCATGCCGGGCGTCGTGCCGCATCTGGCCTTCCGCAAGGCGGACGATCCGAATGTCGATCTCGAATTGGTCGTCCCGTCGGAATTCTCCGAACTCGCCGGCGAACGCCTTGATGGCCGCCTGCAGCAGCTTGCCAAGCTCACCGGCAAGCGGCTTGCCTTCAAGTTCCTGTAGGGTTTTCCATGCGGACCCCGCTTCGACTGATCTTCGCCGCCAGCCTCTTCCTTTCCGGCCATGCCGCCGCGCAGGATTGGCAGGCAACCGAGCGCGTCGAGCCCTACACGGTGCAGGGAAGCACGGGCCTCGAAATCTATCAGTCGATCGGCGAGCGCGGCCCGAAGCTGGGCGTTGCCCGCGTCATCGCCCATACCGGCTTCAAGCTGACCTGGACGCGCAAATACGAGCGCCAGGGCGACGCCTGTGTCATCACGGTCAACAAGCCGAAGCTGATTATCACCTACACGCTACCCAAGCTGAAATCGAAACTCTCCGAGCCGCTGAAAGGCCGCTGGGACACCTTTATCGCGGGCGTCACCGCGCATGAAAAAATCCACGGCGATTTCATCAAGGACATGGTCAAGCAGATCGAGGCGATGAGCGTCGGCATGACGGTCGAGAACGACCCGAACTGCCAGAAGATCCGCCCGCAACTCCAGGCCCGCCTCGGCGAACTCTCAGACGCCCAGCGCGCCCGCAGCCGCGATTTCGACACAGTCGAACTGAGCGACGGCGGCAATGTGCATCAGCTGATCTTGCAACTGGTCGATCCGCGCTAAGCGGAAGGGAACGGCGGCGCCACAAGACGCCGCCGACTGCCGATTACTCGGCCTTCAGGAAATCGCCAACTTCGAGCAGCACGAATTCGTTGCCGTCGGCCTTGTCCAGCGCGCGGCCGGCCGAGAAAGGCAGGTTGTTGTCGTTGCCGACGATGATATGCGTCTCGTCCACGCGGTCGACGTTTTCGATCGTTACGAACGGCATGTCGTAGAAACCGTCGCCGCCGCCCTGGCGCTTCTTGTTATCGGGATCGGCGATCTTTAGGAGATCGATATAGCCGATCTTGCGCACCGCCTTGCCGGCGTTCTCGTCGGTCATGGCGATCTTGTAGATGCGCTTGACCTTCGAGGCGATGGCAAAGCAATCCGGCTTCGGGTCCTTGGGATCGGCGCAGGCCTTGTCGGCTGTGCCGGCGCCGTTGTCGCGCTCGATCACGAGGGCGGTCGTTTCGTCCAGCATGTTGAAATCGCCGATCGCCTCGCCGCCTTCGGCGAGCGGATAGAGCCAGCTGCGACCCGTCCAGGCCTTGGAAGCGACGTCGAGCTCGATGATGCGCAGCGCCGGACGGCCGTCGGCCTGCTCGACGCTTTCGCTGTCGATCCAGATCGGGCCTTCCAGCAGACCATAGAGCTTCGAACCGTCCTTCGAGAGCGCAAGGCCCTCGTAACCGCCGGAGCGCTTGACGTTGAAGGCCGGCATCTTCTTCGACGGGTCGGCCTGTACGGTAAGCGTCGCATTGTCGGGCGAGGTGACCGGCTTGCCGTCAACCTCCGTGGCGATGACATCGGTGAGTTTGCCCTCAAGGTCGAACTTCAGGATGTAGGGGCCGAATTCCTCACCGATCCAGAAACCATCGGCGACCGGCTGGATGGATTCCACGTCGAAATCACCGCCCGTCAGATAGCGCTTCTCGGCACCTTCCATGACGATCGGGAAAGGCGCCTTCTTGTTCGGGTCGGAGAGAAACACGGTCTTGACGGGTTCCATCGTGCCCTTGTCCCAGTCGAAACGCACATTGTGGATCATCAGCATCGCATCGGTGGAATTCAGCTTGTTGCCGAAACCGTTGTCGGACAGCGTCCAGAACGAGCCGTCGTCCATGGCCTTGATGCCGGAAAAACCCTGCATCGGCTGGCCGTCGAAGGGCAGCGAAAGACCGGTCTCGCGCACGCCGTCCTTGCCCATGACGGTACCGAGCGCATCGACTCGCCTGCGGTCGGCCGTCGAGAACTTGCCCGAGGTCTTGAGATAGTCGGCGGTGTCGGCGGGTGCCGCGAGGATCGTATTGGCCGGAAGGATGGCATGGGCCTTCAGCGTGGCCGGAAATTCCTTTTCCGCGGCGAAGGCTGCGGTCATCATCAGAAGCGAAAGGGCGGCGGTGGTGAAAAGATGTTTGGTCATATCGTCCTCGGGGTTCTAAAAGCGAGGCCGTTTGATAGGGGCTGCGGATGACTGCCGCTTGACAGTTGCTTGTCGTTTTCGTGACGAAACAAGAACTTGTGGCGATGCATTTGGAGGCAATCGGCCTCCGGATGGACCTTCGCGGCGTCGACAGCCTGTATATCCCCAGAAAAATCCACATTTGTATTTCCTGTTTCAGGAATGTCTTCTTCAATTGCCGGTGGAGTTTGCGTTAATTTCAGGTAAATTGAAGGAAAGATGTTCCGCTCCGTTACGCCTGACGGCGTCCCCTGCGGACATCCTTTTTTCACGGCGATCGGGGATCGACCTCAAGAACAACGCCCAAGCCTTCAGGCGGCTATGGGCCGATGAGCGGGAGACAATGACATGACCACTGTCAATTCCAATGTAAGCGTGACACTCAATGGATCCACCACGTTCGGTATCGGCGGCGATACTTTCGAATGGTTCGACCGCTGGCTCAACAACCTGGATCTTTGGGCGCCTGATGCCGCGTCGCCGCGCACGGTGACGCTGAAGCTTACCGGTAACAGCTGGCACACCGGGCTGTTGCGCTTCAGTGGGGATGCCAGCGTCACTATCACCGACTTGTCAAATGGAACGACCGACGACAACCGCATATCGATGGATTCCATCACCGTCTATACCGAGGGAACGAACACCATCACCCTGAAGAATGCCGATGTGGGAACGATCGTCGGCGGCGGCAGCATCGAGAAGGTGACGGTCGGTTATTGGGTGGGCTACATCGGCCTGGGCCGAGGTAACGATTCCGTTTCCGTGACCGGAGACGGCGAAGTCGGCAACATGGATCTCGGCCGCGACGCCGACACGCTCACGACCAGCGGCAATGCCTGGGTTGGAGCCGTCTATATGGGGCGCGGCAATGACAAGGTCACGCTCGGCGCCGGCGGTGCCGATTACATATCGCTCGGGCGCGATGCCGACACGATCAAGTTCGCAGCGCTGACCGACAAGGGCCAGCATGTCACCGTCGACGGCGGCGAAGGCATAACGGAGACGACGGACAAGGATATCGACACCGTCAATTTCTCCGCTTTTACCAGCGCGCTGACGATCGATCTGGATGGCCAGTCCACGGTGAAGACCGGAGCGGGCAATTTCCACATCCGTAATTTCGAAAACGTTATCGGCGGTTCCGGTAAGGATACGATCATCGCCAGCGCTGATGTCAACGTCCTCAAGGGCGGCGGCGGTGGCGATACGTTTGTCTTCGAGACGGTCGCGGCCGCTAGGGGCGACAAGATTCTCGACTTCACGCAGGGAAGCGACAAGATCGGCCTGTCGGCAATCGACGCCAATGGCTCCGCTGCGGGAAGCGCGGCTTTCAAGTTCATCGGTACGGCAGCCTTCCACGATGTGGCCGGCGAACTGCGCTATTTCCAGAAGAGCGGCGACACGTTTGTTCAGGGCGACGTCAATGGCGATGGCACCGCCGACTTCACTCTCAGCATCGATGCGCTGATCACGCTGAAGAGCACGGATTTTATCCTCTAAGCTGACCTTCGCTGGAAAGACAAAGGGCGGCCCGAGGCCGCCCTTTTTGTTTTCGATGCAAGGATTGCGGGATCAGATCTCTACCGCCTCGATCTTCTTGTCGACGAAGCGGAGCGCCACCTTGCCACCGATGAGGTTGAGGGCGGTTTCGCCGAAGAGGTCGCGGCGCCAGCCTTTAAGGGCGGCGACCTCGGCGGCCTCGCCTTCGATGGCGATCTTTTCGAGATCGTCGGAATTGGCGATGATCTTGGCGGCGACGCCTTCTTTTTCCGAGACGATCTTGAGCAGCACTTTCAGCATTTCGCTGGCCGATGCAGCACCTTCCGGAACGTGGTTCTGGCGGGGCAGGCGGGGCAGATCGGTCTTCGGGATCGCCAGCGCCTCGCCGACGGCCTCGAGCAGCGCCGTGCCGGATTGCGAGCGTTCCCAGCCCTTGGGGATGGTGCGCAGGCGCGCCAGTGCCTCGGCGTCGGCTGGCTGCTGCTGAGCGATTTCGTAGATCGTGTCGTCCTTCAGGATGCGCGAGCGCGGCACGTTGCGGCCGCGGGCCTCCCGCTCGCGCCAGGCGGCGACCTTCTGCAGCACGGCAAGCTCGATTGGCTTCTTGACGCGCATCTTGAGCCGCTTCCAGGCATCGTCGGGATGCAGGTCATAGGTCTCGCGCGATTCCAGCACTGCCATTTCCTCGGTCAGCCACAGCGAGCGGCCGGCCTCGTCGAGCTTCTCCTTCAGTGCGAGATAGACATCGCGAAGATGCGTGACGTCGGCCAGCGCATATTCGAGCTGCTTGTCGGTGAGCGGGCGGCGGCTCCAGTCGGTGAAGCGCGAGGACTTGTCGATATGCTCGCCTTTGATCTTCTGCACGAGCTGGTCATAGGAGACGCTGTCGCCGAAGCCGCAGACCATGGCGGCGACCTGCGTGTCGAAGATCGGATGCGGAATGAGATTGCCGCGATTGACGATGATTTCGATGTCCTGCCGCGCGGCATGAAACACCTTCAGCACTGCGCTGTTGGCCATCAGTTCGAAGAAGGGCGCAAGATCGAGCCCCTTGGCGAGCGGATCGACGATGACTTCGATCTCGGGGCCGGCGAGCTGGATCAGGCACAGTTCCGGCCAGAAGGTCGTTTCCCGCAGGAACTCCGTGTCGATGGTCAGATATTCGGAACGGGCGAGCGTCTCACAGGCGTCGCGAAGGGCTGCGGTGGTCTCGATGATCTGCATGACGGGCTCGGGCGGACTTTCTTGATTTTTATGATCGGGCATCTCTAGACGGTCCACGGTTTTGCCACAATCGAAAACTTGCCCGCCGGAAACCTCAGGTTACACGCACATAGCTCGTCATGCCGGTCTTCTGGTGCTCGATGATGTGGCAATGGAACACCCAGTCGCCCGGATTGTCGGCCACCAGCGCCAGCTGCACCTTTTCGTCCGGCAGGATGAGGTAGGTGTCGGAAAAATGCGGGCGGATCGACTGCTTGTTCGAATTCATCGGCCGGAAGGCGAGGCCGTGCAGGTGGAGCGGATGCACCTGCGGCGTCGGGTTCTCGACATTGAAGATATAGGTCTTGCCCGCCTTCATCTCGGCGAGCGGCACGGTCGGGTCGCCCGTGTCGTCGGCCCACGGCACGCGGTTGATCGCCCAGAAATTATAGCCGAGCGATCCGCAGATGCCATCTTTCGGCCGCTCCTCTGCGGAGGCGCTGAGGATGAAGGGGAGTTCGGTGGCGGCAGACAGGTCGGGCTCGGATAGCGGATTGGCGGCAAGGGCGGGCAGGTCGCGGACATCGCGTTTCAGCGAGGCGCTGACGGCGCGGAAGGTCGCAAGCGTCGCGGGTTTCGTGCCGCGCAGGTCCATGAGGGCGGCGACGGCACCTTCGCCATCGGGCATGCGCAGCACGAGGTCGAGCCGCTGGCCGGGGCCGATCATCAGGTGATCGAGCGCGAAGCGTTCGGCAGCCGGGTTGCCGTCGACGGCGATGACCTCTGCCTGTGCTCCTTCCATGTTGAGCGCTAGGATGCGGGTGACGTCCGTCGAGGCGATCCGCAGGCGTACGAGGCCGCCCGCCGGCGCGTCATATCGCGGCGATTGCCGCCAGTTGGCGGTGCGCACCGTGCCGAAGGTGCCGGCACGCGCGGCGTCGCGCGGCTTGAACTGGGCGATGAACTGCCCGTCCCCGCC
The DNA here is from genome assembly GCF_049199905.1 of Shinella sp. M27. Classification (NCBI taxonomy): domain Bacteria; kingdom Pseudomonadati; phylum Pseudomonadota; class Alphaproteobacteria; order Hyphomicrobiales; family Rhizobiaceae; genus Shinella; species Shinella sp. M27. The sequence continues at coordinate 293,165 of NZ_JBLZPK010000014.1, read as the reverse complement.
AAGCCGCCAGTCGCGCAGGTTCAGCACGATCTCGGCATCGAACACGGGATCGGCGGGATCCTCCACGACGATGAGCCCGTTGAGACCGCGGCCCATCTGTTCCAGCGTGTTGCAGTGCGGGTGATACCAGAAGGTGCCGGCATCGGGTGGCGTGAAGGCATAGTCGAAGCCGTCGCCGCCGTAGATATAGGGCTGCGTCAGGAAGGGCACGCCGTCCATCCTGTTGTCGATGCGCAAGCCGTGCCAATGGATCGTGGTCGGCTCGGTGAGCCTGTTGTCGAGCTTGAGCGCAAAGGGTTTGCCGCGCTGCATGCGCAGCACCGGCGGTATTTCGCCGTCACCATAGGTCATGATGCCCCTGGTCGGGCCTTTGTCCGTGAGCAGGGCTTCGGAGTTGCGCGCCACCAGCGTCGTCTTCGGCTGCGCCTGGGCCGAAAAACCGCCGAAACGGCCTGCGAGGCTGACGCCACCGGCATAGGCTCCGGCAACGAGTGCGCCCTTCATCAGCGTGCGACGTGTCAGCATGGCAATCCCTCCGGTGCGTCACCCGCTTCTAAACCTGAGGGCAGGGCTCAGCAATGCGCCTGATGCAACCAGATTGCCGCAGGTTCACGGGCGGCCGTTGCGGTCTTTTTCCGAGGCGGCGAGCTTGTTGAAGAAGAAGGAGGTGCGCAGCAGGTTGCGGAAACGGCTGCGCCGCGCGCCGGCGGGCACAGCCGGGCGCGCGCTTATGCGCAGCGCCGTGTAGCCCATGAAGGCGAGGAGGATGACGGCCGTATAGAGGAAGAGCGCCTGCGGGCCGAAGACCTGCAGCAGTACCGAGGCGAACAGCGGGCCGATGATCGCGCCGCAGGACCAGAAGAACAGCATGCCGGCCGAAACCAGCGCATGCTCGCCTTCGCCCGCATGGTCGTTGGCATGGGCCGAGCAGAGTGAATAGAGCGGCATGGCGAAGGCGCCGAAGATGAAGATGCCGACGAAATTGCGCCACTCGTCGCCGCCGGCGAAGAAGGCCAGATAGAGCGCGGCAAGCGCCGAGCCGAGCGTGGCGACGAGGATGATCAGGCGCCGGTCGAGCCGGTCGGAATAGATGCCGAGCGGATATTGCAGCACCACGCCGCCGACGATGCCCGCACTCATGAAGCTCGCGATTGCTGTGACGGACAGCCCGATGTCGTGCGCATAGATCGGTCCGAGATTGCGGAAGGCGGCATTGGTCAGTCCCACGACGATGCAGCCAACAGTGGCGAGCGGCGAGATGTTCCAGAGCTTTTTGACGTCGAAGCGGATCGCTTCCGGCACGGTCGGGCTGGAACGGTCGGCAAGCGAGATCGGCACCAGCGACAGGGATAGCGCCATGGCGACGATGGCGAAAAGCTCGAAGCCGCCGATGCCGATGCCGGGAATGAGATACTGCGCGGCCGTCACCGAGCCGAGATCGACGAGACGGTAGATCGACAGCGTGCGCGCCCGGTTGGCATTGGTGACGGAGGCGTTGAGCCAGCTTTCGACGGTGGCAAAGAGGCTGGCAAAACAAATGCCGGCGACGATACGCATGACGAACCACATCAGCGGATCGATCAAAAGCACCATGGCAATCGCCGAGGCCGAGGCGATGGCCGCCATCGCCGAGAATGTCCTGATATGCCCGATCGCCCGCAGCACGCGCGTCACATAGATGCAGCCGATGGCAAAACCGATGCTGTAGCCCGCCCCGACAAAACCGATCGTCGCGGTCGAAAACCCCTCCTGCGAGGCGCGCAGCGCAATAAACGTGCCCTGAAGGCCGTTGCCGCCGATGAGAATGCCTGCGGTGAGGAGGAGGGGAATCAGAGGGCGAATCGTGGACATGCGGCCACTATGGCGGAGGTTTTGGCGAATGGGAGAGGGCTACGAGAATAATGCAGGGCAGCATGCCTGTCTGATTTTGCAGAGGCTGTAGCTCGCGTCGGTTACGCTGTTGCGAGCAATCGACAATATGCCCCTTTCGATCTATGCCCTGATAAGACTGATTAGATGGGGGGCGGCATGCGCAGATGGTCACTGTTTCTCGTTCTCGCGATTGCCCTCCCCTATGCTGGATGCAAATTGTTCACGCCTGATCACCGACTCGTTCGCGCGCCATGCGGAATGAACATAGAGAAGGTTTTGTATGCAGAAGAGAAAGCTTGGGGCGTCGGTTTGCCGGGTGACAACGAAACCGGTGTAATTGCTTATGAATTGCCAGAAGATGTATCGAAAGCGCTGGAGTTGCGTGGCCTTGGATACCTGGAGGGGTTGGACTGCGCGCGACGGGACGGCGGGGACTGGCGTGGGCGCTTTTACAGGTGGAAGCGGACTCCAATTCAAGACGGTCGCAAATGGGCCAAGGCTGGAGATCCCGAGATTCGGACCTATCTCGGACAATATGGTTTCGACATCAATATCAGCCCGACGATCGAAGCCGAGATCAATGCGGCGATTTCAGGCAGCGATGCCTTTTTCGCGTATGGCCAGATTGGCTTTGCCATACTTGTACCGAGCAAGAGACGCGCATATTTCGTCTATGCAGGGTAAACGTCGAAATTTCATGCGAGCGCGTCTAGTGGACGATCATGCTCCCGGACATTGCTAGCAGTGCGCTACCATCCGCACTCTCTAGAAAAATCTATTCCCCGTTTTCCCCACCCTCAAAACCCATGCCCATAATCCTCCCGTCCCGCCGCGGATACACCGGAGCGCGTTGCCGGCGAGGCGGGATCGGTGCCTTGGGGTTTCGGCGGTTACGCACGCCGGGTTTCGAGGCGTGGCAGAAAATGGTTTCCCTCACGGGCTCATCTGTCGTGATACCCCGTGGCGTGCCTGTGCGGCACAGAGGATATGACCGGCGATGGCCGGATGCGGCGGCGCGAATGCCGCGTGCGTCAGGCCTTTCGCATTGCCCGGCTCCGGCCGGCGCGCAATGGCCCTGGAAAAGGCGCCGGTTCGCGTAGAGAAACCGCAGTTGCCGCGAAAAGACACCGAACGGGGTGCCGGAAGGCGTCACATACACTTTTCAACGAGGCACCTTGCGGCGCCCCGTCCGAACCCGGTTCGCCGGGACGAAACTGCGCCACTCCACGGATGCCACGGGCATTGCGTGGTTCTCCGTGCAGGCGAAAGGAGAATGCACATGGACGCCATCCCCTCCGGTCCTGTTCAGGCCGATATGCTTGCCGAACGCGCGATGCGGCAGACGGCGACGATACTTCGCGACCTGACGACCTGCCGCCGGCGGGCCTGCCGGCGCAATGGATGTTGCGGCCCCTTGGCCGAAAACACGGGTAAGCCTTCGCGCGCTCAAGGCGGATTTTCGCATGTCCCGCCATGCATCATCGGCACGGATGCCGAACTCGTCGCCGTTTTCGAGGAGCAATCCCGTATCCTGCTGGCGCTTCTCGACAGAAACCCCGATTACAAACTGCATCCGGCGCGTCTCCGGTGAACACTCGACGGACAATAGCGGGAGGCGAGGAGGCAAGATCGGCGGCCCGGCGTCTTCAAAACCCGCCAAGCCTTGACAAACGGGCGTCATCATGCGCTTTTCCGCCCGATTTTTCCTGGGTAAACGCGCCGGATTCTTCCCGCGTGTCCCTCACGCATTTCAGGATACAACGATGCACCGTTACCGCAGCCACACCTGCGCCGCCCTCCGCAAGGCCGATGTCGGCCAGACCGTTCGTCTTTCGGGCTGGGTTCACCGCGTCCGCGACCATGGCGGCGTGCTTTTCATCGACCTGCGCGACCATTACGGCATCACCCAGGTCGTCGCCGATCCGGACAGTCCGGCCTTCAAGAAGGCCGAGACGGTGCGCGGCGAATGGGTCATCCGCATCGACGGTCTCGTCAAGGCGCGCACGGAGGACACCGTCAATAAGGGCATGCCCACCGGCGAGATCGAACTCTACGCGCAGGAGATCGAAGTGCTCTCCGCCGCCAAGGAGCTGCCGCTGCCGGTTTTCGGCGAGCCGGAATACCCGGAAGACGTGCGCCTGAAGTACCGCTTCATCGACCTGCGCCGCGAGACGCTGCACAAGAACATCGTGCGCCGCACGCAGATCATCTCCTCCATGCGCAAGGGCATGGGCGAGGCCGGTTTTGCCGAATACACCACGCCGATCCTGACGGCCTCCTCGCCGGAAGGCGCCCGCGACTTCCTCGTGCCGTCGCGCATTCATGAAGGCAAGTTCTTCGCGCTGCCGCAGGCCCCGCAGCAGTACAAGCAGCTCCTGATGGTCGCCGGTTTCGACCGCTACTTCCAGATCGCGCCGTGCTTCCGCGACGAAGACCCGCGCGCCGACCGCCTGCCGGGGGAATTCTACCAGCTCGACGTCGAGATGAGCTTCGTCACCCAGGAAGACGTCTGGGAAACGATGGAGCCGATGATGACGGCTGTCTTCGAAGAGTTCGCCGAAGGCAAGCCGGTCACCAAAGAGTGGCCGCGCATCCCCTATGACGAAGCCATCCGCAAGTATGGTTCCGACAAGCCGGACCTGCGCAACCCGATCGTCATGCAGGCCGTGACCGACCATTTCGCCGGTTCGGGCTTCAAGGTCTTCGCGAACATGATCGCGTCGAACCCGAAGGTTCAGGTCTGGGCGATCCCGGCCAAGACCGGCGGCAGCCGCGCGTTCTGCGACCGCATGAACGCCTGGGCGCAGTCTACCGGCCAGCCCGGCCTTGGCTACATCTTCTGGCGCAAGGAAGGCGACAAGCTCGAGGGCGCAGGCCCGCTTGCCAAGAACATCGGCGAAGAGCGCACGGAAGCCGTTCGCCAGCAGCTCGGCCTCGAAGACGGCGACGCCTGCTTCTTCGTCGCCGGCGACCCGGCCAAGTTCTACAAGTTTGCCGGCGAAGCCCGCACCCGCGCCGGCGAGGAACTGAACCTCGTCGATCGCGACCGCTTCGAAATGTGCTGGATCGTCGACTTCCCGTTCTACGAATACAACGAGGAAGAAAAGAAGATCGACTTCGCGCATAACCCGTTCTCCATGCCGCAGGGCGGCCTCGAAGCCTTCGACAGCAAGGATCCGCTGGAGCTGAAGGCCTACCAGTACGACGCGGTGTGCAACGGCTTCGAAATCGCCTCGGGCTCGATCCGTAACCAGTCGCCGGAGCTGATGGTCAAGGCCTTCGAAAAGGTCGGCCTCAGCCAGCAGGATGTGGAAGAGCGCTTCGGCGGCCTCTACCGCGCGTTCCAGTACGGCGCTCCGCCGCACGGCGGCTGCGCCTTCGGTATCGACCGTGTCGTCATGCTGCTCGTCGGTGCGAAGAACCTGCGCGAAATTTCGCTGTTCCCGATGAACCAGCAGGCGCAGGACCTGCTGATGAACGCCCCTTCGCCGGCAACGCCGACGCAGCTTCGCGAACTGGCGCTGCGCGTCGTTCCGTCCAAGAAGGACTAAGACCTTCGAAAGGACTTGCAGAAAGGGCCGGCGGTAATGCCGGCCCTTTCCGTTTGGACGCCACAATGCCGCGAATTCGCCGCCAGTCGAGCCCAATTCCGCGCATAATCGGTCCAAATGCACCCCTAGCGTGAAGAGACGCCCGCAAGAGGCGATTCACGACTGGAGGGACTTTTCATGACCGATATGCAAGCCGACGATCCCGCGCCTGCGGTATCCTCCCGGCCTTCTCCCTATCCCGAACCGCGCGGCAACCTGACGACTTTCCTGCGCTCGCCGGGCGTCAAGTTCATCATGATCGGCGTCATCTCCGTGGCGCTGCTGGTGCCGCTGCTGCTCGTCTGGGGGCTCACGGAAGAGCGTGCTCAACGGGCGGCGGATGTCTCGCGCCGCATCGCCAACGGCTGGGGCGGCGACCAGGCGATCAACGGCCCCTACATCGCCGTGCCCTTCGAGGTGCAGCGCAGCCGCGAGGTGGATGGCCGAACCGTGGTCGAGCAGACGACCGAATGGGCGCTCGTCATGCCGGAAGTGCTGGACGTGACGGCCGATCTCAAGGCGGAGGAGCGAAAACTCTCGATCTACACGCTGCCGGTCTATAACGGCGCGCTGACCCTGAAAGGCCGCTTCGGCAGCAATATCCTGCAGGACCTCGCGCAGTTCTCCGGCACGCCGCAGCTCGACCGCGCGATCCTTGTGCTGAATATCAACGACATCACGGGCATTCGCTCCGATGCGGGCGTGAAGATTGACAATGGGGCTGTACGGCCCTTCGATCCCGGCATGCGGCAGATTTCCGCGATGAGCGTGGTCGGTGCGGATGGCTACGCCACGCCGCAATCAAGCGCGGGCGTGCACCGGCCAATCGAGCGTGCGCTGATCGACAGCGGCTTTGCCTTCGAAATCGCGTTGTCGCTCAACGGCTCACGCAGCTTTGCCGTGGCGCCTGCCGGCCAGACGACGAGTTTCGCCGCCAAGGCCAACTGGCCGCATCCCGGCTTCGAGGGTCTCTTCCTGCCGGAGGAGAAGACCATCACGGCCAAGGATTTCTCAGCCAAGTGGACGATCCCCTATCTCGCCCGCGGCATCGACCGCGTCGCCTCCGGCCCGACGCTGCCGCTGTCGGGCAGCATGATGAGCATCAACCTCGTGGAGCCCGTGCAGTTCTACCAGGTTATCTCGCGTACGCTGAAATACTCGATCGGCTTCATCTCGCTCGTCTTCCTCGCCGTCTTCGTCGTGGAGTTAAAGGGTGCGCGCATGGTGCACTGGATCCAGTATGTGCTGACGGGCCTCGCGCTGATCGTCTTCTACGTACTGCTCCTGGCGCTTGCCGAACATACCGGCTTCACCATCGCCTATATCGTGGCAGCACTTGCGACGACCTTGCTGATCGCTGCCTATCTCGGCAGTGCCACCGGCAGCCGAAAGAACGGCCTGTCGCTCGGCGCCGTGCTCATCTCCGCCTATGGTGTCATGTATCTGGTGCTGCGCGAGGATGAATATGCGCTGCTCGCCGGCGCGCTGATCTCCTTCGTCACCATTGCCGCCACCATGTACGCGACGCGCCGCGTGGAGTGGTCGGCGCCACAGGCCATACCCATCCGCTGAGGCGGCGACCCCGAACGCAAAAAGCCCGGAGCATCGCTCCGGGCTTTCTCTTTTCAGCGCGTGGCCGAAAGGATGGATTACATCTCTTCGTTGGCCGTGACGGTAACGCCGAGAACCTGCGGGATGGTCTGCGGTGCGCCCATGGCGGCACCCATGATCATCGGGAACGGCACCGGCTCCTTCGGCTCGGCGCTGATCGTCAGGTTCTTCGGATCGTCGAGGAAGGTGTTGGCGGCGGCCGAGATCTGGTTCTGCAGGTCGGGCATGTTGAGCTGCGCGATCATGACCGGGATCAGGCCCTTCAGCGACTGCGCCATCTGCTCGCCCGTAACGCCCTGTTCGCTGCCGGCATAGTCGAGCAGCTTCTTGGTGATCGAGGCGTCTTCGAAGGAGATCGAGGCGCTGTTGAAGGTCAGCTGCTGCACGAGGCCCATCATGGACATGCCGAGTGCTGCGTTGGCTTCTTCCTTGTTCGGGTTGGATTCGGATGCCTTGATGGCTTCCTGGATGCCCTTCAGGAAATCGAGCGTGTAGCCGGAGAATTCCAGCGACAGGCTGAGGCTGCCGACATCCTTGAAGTCGAAGGTGTATTCATCGACGGCGAGCTTGCCGCTGGCCAGTTCCCAGCTGCCGGACATGGAGACCTTGCCGTCGAGCGAGGTCATGCCGAGCTTGGCGAGCGTATCCTTGGCCTTGGGGTCTTCGACGGAGGTCAGGTCCGCCTTGAGATCCGACAGGGTGGCGTCGAATTCGAGGCCGGCATCGCCATCCATGCGCGTGACATTGGCTTCCATGCCGGACATGGAGAAGACTTCCTTGCCCTTGTTGGAAACGTTGATCGGGCCGGTGGAAGCCGATTCGTACATCAAAAGCGATTCGAGCGTGCCGGGCTTCACGGTGCCGGGAATGGTGACGCCGCTGATCGCGATGTCTTTGACCGAAACAGTCGATTCCGCTTCGGTCGCGTTGACATCCGCGAAGCCGACGGTCTCGATCTTGTAGCCGCCGTCGCCGTCTTCCTCGACGCCTTCCATGGTGACCGTACCGAGCTTGATCGGTTCTGCTGCACCTGTGGGCTTCAGCTCGGCGCCTTCGAGGGTAACGGTCGAGCCATCAACGGCGACGTTCGAGGAGGTGACCGTCACGCCTGACGTGGCATAGGTGGCATTCAGCTTCGCCAGCAGGTCCGCGCCATCGAGCGCGAAAGCGGGGCTTGCCAGGGAGGCGAGCGCGGCGCCGGCGAGAAGGGTGCGGAAATGGGAGGTGCGCATCATGAATTGGCTCTCTTTCTGGATTTTTGGACGGCTGCCTTGCCGTTACCGCTCATAGACGGGCGGCGCGGCGACTATATTCGGGCGCGCGCAACTTTCTATAGAATTCTGGCGCTTCGGCGGCATATTCGCGACAGGCTTTACAAACTGCTATCCACAGCGCAATCGCCCGGATTCCTTGCCGCGAATCGGTCTAGAGGCTAGTCAAGTCGCATGGGACAAAACACTTTGCCGCCGGATGGCGGAGACGACAATATCCTGCCGGTCGACCTCAAGGCGGCGCTGGAAGAGCGCTATCTTGCCTATGCGCTGTCGACCATCACCCAGCGCGCGCTGCCGGATGTTCGTGACGGCCTGAAGCCGGTTCACCGCCGCATCATCCACGCGATGAGCGAAATGGGCATTCGCGCCAATTCGTCCTTCAAGAAATGCGCGCGTATCGTCGGCGACGTCATCGGTAAGTTCCACCCGCACGGTGACCAGTCGGTCTATGACGCGCTGGTGCGCCTCGCGCAGGATTTCTCGCAGCGTTATCCGATCGTCGACGGGCAGGGGAATTTCGGCAATATTGACGGCGACAACGCCGCCGCCTACCGATACACCGAAGCGCGCATGACCGACGTCGCGACGCTGCTGCTCGACGGCATCGATCAGGACGCGGTGGATTTCCGCCTGACCTACAACGAGGAAGACGAGGAGCCGGTCGTCCTGCCCGGCGCCTTCCCGAACCTTCTTGCGAACGGTTCTTCGGGCATCGCCGTGGGCATGGCGACGTCCATTCCCTCGCACAATGTGCATGAACTGTGCGACGCAGCACTTCACCTCATCCGCAATCCGGATGCCGAGGTGGAAAAGCTGGTCGAGTTCGTGCAGGGCCCGGACCTGCCGACCGGCGGCATCATCATCGACAGCCGCGAAAGCATCATCGAAGCCTACCGGACGGGTCGCGGCGGTTTCCGCGTGCGCTCGAAATGGCAGACAGAGGATCTCGGCCGTGGCGGCTACCAGATCGTCATCACCGAAATTCCCTATCAGGTGCAGAAATCGCGCCTGATCGAGAAGATCGCCGAGCTGCTCATCGCCCGCAAGCTGCCGCTGCTCGAAGACATCAGAGACGAGTCGGCCGAGGACGTGCGCATCGTGCTGGTGCCGAAGAGCCGCACGGTCGATCCGACGATCCTGATGGAATCGCTTTTCAAGCTCTCCGAGCTGGAAAGCCGCATTCCGCTCAACATGAACGTGCTCTCGATGGGGCGCGTGCCGAAGGTCATGAGCCTCAAGGAGGTGCTGGTCGAATGGCTCGCCCACCGCCGCGAGGTTTTGCAGCGCCGCTCGCGCCACCGCCTCGCCGCCATAGACCGCCGACTCGAAATCCTCGGCGGTTACCTCATCGCCTATCTCAACCTCGACGAGGTGATCCGCATCATCCGCGAGGAGGACGAGCCGAAGGTCTCCCTCATGGAAACCTTCTCGCTGACGGACGTGCAGGCCGAGGCGATCCTCAATATGCGCCTGCGCTCGCTGCGCAAGCTCGAGGAATTCGAAATCCGCACGGAATTCGACAGCCTGTCGAAGGAGAAGGCCGAGATCGAATCGCTGCTCGCTTCGGACGAGAAGCAGTGGCAGACCGTCGCGTGGGAAATCGGCGAGGTCCGCAAGAAATTCGCCAAGGCGACCGAACTCGGCCGCCGCCGCACCCAGTTCGCCAGCGCGCCGGAAGCCGATGTCGAGGCGATCCAGCAGGCGATGATCGAGAAGGAGCCGGTGACGGTCGTCATCTCGGAAAAGGGCTGGATCCGCGCGCTGAAGGGCCATATCGCCGACACATCCGGTCTCCAGTTCAAGGAGGGTGATGCGCTCAAGGTGGCCTTCCCGGCACAGACGACGGACAAGGTGCTGATCGTGACGACGGGCGGCAAGGTTTACACGCTCGGCGCCGACAAGCTGCCGGGCGGTCGCGGCCATGGCGAGCCGCTGCGCATCATGGTCGATATGGAAAACGATCAGGACGTTCTGACCGCCTTCGTACACGATCCGCATCGCAAGGTCGTCATCGCCTCGCAGGCCGGCAACGGCTTCGTCGTTGCGGAAACTGAGATGGTCGCCAATACCCGCAAGGGCAAGCAGGTGATGAATGTCGGCATGCCCGATGAAGCCAAACTCGTGGTGCCGGTGCGTGGCGACCACGTCGCGGTCGTCGGCGAAAACCGCAAGATGTTGGTCTTCCCGCTGGCGCAGCTGCCGGAAATGTCACGCGGCAAGGGCGTTCGCCTCCAGCGCTACAAGGACGGCGGCATCTCCGACCTGCGCTGCTTCGCCATCGCCGACGGCCTCACCTGGGACGACAGCGCCGGCCGCAACTTCGTGCGCACGAAGGAAGAACTCGCCGAATGGCTCGCCGACCGCGCGACGGCAGGCCGCACGGTGCCGAAGGGGTTTCCGAGAAGCGGCAAGTTCAGCGGCTGATCAGCCGGAATAGGGGACGCTGACGTCGCGCAGGAAGCGCGTCGCGCCCTCCTCATCGATCTCGCCTGCGGCGACGGCTAGGACGAAAGCGATGACATCGGCTTGCGACGCTTCGATCAGGAAGCCGTTGAGGATCAGGAATGTAAACGCGGCAAGAAAGCCGGTGCGCTTGTTCCCGTCAGAGAAGGGATGATTGCGCACGATGCCGTAAAGATAAGCGGCCGCCAATTCGAAAAGGTCCGGCATGCTATATGCTGCCTTGTTGAGCGGGCGGGCGAGAGCTGCCTCCAGAGCGTTCTCGTCTTTGAGCCCGCCAAGCCCGCCGTGCTCAAGAATCTGTTCTTCGTGCATGACCTCAACAGCTTGGCGGGTCAGCCACTTGATGTCACTCATTTGGCGAGTTCGCGGAGGGCGACGCGATACTTTTCCATACCCATGCGGGCGGCCCTGAGTTGTTCCGCCAGATCGGCGTTCTGGGGAATAAGCTGAATTTGACCGCTTTCTTCCTTCAACGTCAGTTCATCCCCCGCCTTGACGCCCATGCGGTCGAGGACGTCCTTCGGGATGATGATGCCTTCAGAATTGCCGATCTTGCGAATGGTGATATTCATGGCCTTGCTCCGTTATAACTAAGTTATAACATTGTGTGGGGCCGATCTCAAGCCTCACCCCGTAAACGGAAACTCCGTAGCCGTTTCGCCTTTCCGGGCGGCGCGGGCCTTGGAGCGCATTTGCCAGAGGGAATGGGCAAGCAAAGCAAGGATGAGGATGGAGCCGCCGATGAGGGTCTGTGTGGTGGGTGTTTCGGCAAAGACGATCCAGACCCAGATGGGCGCGAGAACGGTTTCCAGCAGGTAGAACATGCCGACTTCCGGCGCCGAGAGATAACGCGGACCGGTGGCCAGGCAGAAGAAGGCGAGCGGGATCATGATGAGCCCGTTGAACAGGATGAAGCCGGGGGCTGCGATCTGGAAGCCGGTGTCGGGCAGCAGGATCAACGCGGCGATGCCGGGAAAGATCGCGGTGATGAGCGGCACGAAGCCCATGTCGAGACCGCTGCGGCGGCTGAGCGTAATGGCGGAAGCGAGCAGGAAGGCCGATGAGGCCGCCATGGCGTCGCCGAAGAAGTTTCCGCTTTCCAGACCGTCATGCACGATCAGCGCAACGCCCGCGACCATGGCCGCCATGGTGACCAGCGTCGCGTTCGAGGGGCGCTCGCCGAGGAAGATCCAGGAGAGGATTGCCGCGAACATCGACGTGAAGGCGAGGATGAACACGACATTGGCCGTGGAGGTGTTGAACACCGCCAGCATGAAGGTCAGTGAGTTGATGCCGTAGAGCAGGCCGATGAACAGGCCCATCGGCCCGGGAACCAGCGCCACGCGTTTGCCGAGCGCGAAACGCAGCACGGACCAGGCGAGGATCGCCATCACGAAGGTCGCGATGCTGCGTGTCGCCAGCACCGACCAGACTTCGCCGTTGGCGGAGCGGATCAGCGGGATGTCGAAGGAGAGGGCAAGGCCGCCGATGGCGGTAATGAGAAGACCCTTGCGGTGAAGGGCGGGATCGCTTGTCTGGGACACGATGGGACCGAATCGATGCTAAGAGGCAGTATCTTGCTCATCATAGCGCTCCCAACCGCGCGGCATCAGGTGCTCCTGCGGCAAAAACTTTGTTTTATAGTCCATTTTGCGCGATCCCTTGACCCAATAGCCGAGATAGACATGCGGCAGGCCGAGCGCCTTAGCGCGCCTGATGTGGTCGAGGATCATGAAGGTGCCGAAGGAACGGTCGGCAAGCTCCGGATTGTAGAAGGAATAGACCATCGACAGGCCGTCGCCCATGCGATCGGTCAGCGCCACGGCGAGCAGTTCGCCCTGCGGACGCTCCTGCAGGCCGGAGCCTTCCTCGCGCTTGCGGTATTCGACGATCTTGGTGTTGACGTGCGTGTCCTCCACCATCATCGCATAGTCGAGCACGGACATATCGGACATGCCGCCCTTCTGGTGGCGGGCGTCGAGATACTGACGGAAGAGGCTGTATTGCTCGCTCGAAGGCTCGGCAGGGTATTCGTGTGCGATGAGATCGGCATTCGTCGCCAGCACCCGGCGCATCGAGCGGCGCGGCTGAAACTCGTTGACGAGGATGCGGACGGAAATGCAGGCGCGGCAGCTTTCGCAGGCGGGGCGGTAGGCGATGTTCTGCGAGCGGCGGAAGCCGCCCTGGGTCAGGAGATCGTTGAGTTCCGGCGCCCGTTCACCCACCAGATGGGTAAACACCTTCCTTTCCATCTCCTGCGGCAGGTAGGGACAGGCCGCAGGCGCGGTCAGATAGAACTGCGGAGAGGGTGTTGCCTGCGTATTCATCGGCCGTGAGGCGACTCCATCGCTTTGTGACACATAATGCCAATAGCATGGCCTAGTTCAAAAAAAGGTCAACTAGAGGAATTCGCCCGCGCCCGCTGATCAATAGCGGTCGCGGCGAACCACGACGGTGCCCAGTAGCAGGTCATGCAGCAGGCGGCCACGGTCGGTGAACAGGCCGACGAGCACGATGAACGGCGTGAGCACGGCATTGCCGATCCAGAACAGCACGAGATGCACGATCGCGGTCAGGAAATCCACCGGGCGGCCATCGACGCGAGCGAGCGCAAGGCCCATCACGTTCATGCCCGCACTCGCCTGTGAAGGCCCGCCCATCGTCAGGCCGAAATAGAGCATGGCGACGATGGCGAAGAGGGCAGGGTAAAGGAAGAAGCCGAGGCCGAGCGTCAGGATGCCCAGGAAGAAGACGATGACGGCGGCCGGAATCCAGAGAAGCGCGACGATCGCGTAATCGATCAGAAACGCAAAAATCCGCCGCGACAGCACGCCGCGATAGGCCTGCCAATCCGTCGTCGGAACCCGCGTTTCATTGAAATCAGCGCTCATCTGCCTGTCTCCGTGGTGGAACATGCAGAACATATGGGGATGGTTTCGGGGAAAACAACGGGCGCCGGAAAGCAGGAATGGGGAGACAGAACTCCCGATCAGCCCTTCTTTGCCAGATACCGTGCCACGTCCATCGCGAAATAGGTGAGAATGCCGTCGCAGCCGGCGCGCTTGAAAGCGAGCAGCGTTTCCAGCATCACGCGTTCGCCATCGATCCAGCCGTTCATCGCGGCGGCCTTGATCTGGCTGTATTCGCCGGAGACCTGGTAGGCGAAGACGGGCAGGCCGAAGGCTTCCTTCATGCGCCAGCAGATATCGAGATAGGGCAGGCCGGGCTTGACCATTAGCATGTCGGCGCCTTCCTCGACGTCGAGGGCCGCGTCGCGGATCGCCTCGGTGCCGTTGGCAGGGTCGATGTAATAGGTCTTCTTGTCGCCCTTCAGCAGGCCGCCGGTGCCGATCGCGTCGCGATAGGGGCCGTAGAAGGCGGAGGCAAATTTCGTGGCATAGGACATGATGCCGACATTCTGGTGCCCCGCGGCATCCAGCGCATGACGGATGGCGCCGATGCGGCCGTCCATCATTTCCGACGGCGCGATGATGTCGGAGCCGGCATCGGCCTGGAGCACGGCGGCCTTGGCCACCAGATCCACCGTCTCGTCATTGACGATGACATCGCCACGCAGCACGCCGTCATGGCCGTGGCTGGTGAAGGGATCGAGTGCGACATCGGTGATGACGCCGATATGGGGCACGGCCTTCTTGATGGCGCGCGTCGCCTCGTTGATGAGATTGTTGGACACGAGACAGTGCGAACCCGTTTCGTCGCGCAGGCTCATCTCGATATTCGGGAAGGTGGCGATGGCAGGAATGCCGAGATCGGCGGCTTCCTTTGCGGTTTCCACCAGCTTGTCGATGCTCATGCGGTTGACGCCGGGCATTGCGGCGACGGGATCGACGACATTCTCGCCGGGCACGACGAAGACCGGCCAGATGAGGTCGTCCACCGTCAGGCGGTTTTCCTGCACGAGGCGGCGTGTCCAGTCGGCCTTCCGGTTGCGCCGCATGCGGCGGCCGCCGGTGATATCGTCGACAATGTGCCTGCTGCCGGTCATGATGCCATTTCCCTTACGCGATCCGATCTGCGCCTCATATCACGCTCATTCCGGCAATCAAATCGCGAGCGGTGAGGGGGACTGCGGCATATGGCCGTGCAGGAGGGCGCCTGCGGCCTTTATGCCGGCCCGTCTTGCCCTTACTGTCAGCCGTATGGTTGCTGATTCTGCCAAAGGCCCGAGGCCAAGCCTCATCGAAATGCTGTTCGTGCTGTTCCTGCGGCTCGCGGCGATCGGCTCGCTGTGGTTTGCCCTGCAGTACTGGGCGATGCTCACCGGCTTCTCGTTTAATGGCCAGGGCCGTTTCGATCTGCTGCCGCCGGCCTGGAAGGCGGCCTATACGGCACTGGCCGTGCTCTTCCCCGTGGCGGCCGTGGGCCTCTGGCTTCTCGTCTCCTGGGGGCCGGTCATCTGGCTGGTCGCAGCGGCGACGGAAGTGGCCATGCACGAGGTCTATCCCTCGATTTTCGGTATCGACCGGACGCTGGTTCTTCTGCATATCGCGATCGCCGTTCTCTTCGTTCTTTTCCGCATCGCGCTCTTCATCGAGCGCCGCAGACAGGCCCGTTCGGTAAGAACTGATTCACCCTGAGACAGGGTCGCCTTTCGGTAAGGCGCTGTTAAGCCTGCGGTTTAAGTAGAATTTTAGATGCATTCGTTAGGTTCTCACTCAAGGCGGGAAAACAAACCACACCGCCAAACAAAACAGTGAGGCAGTAACGATGAACACCAAGATGAAGCCGCAGCAGGCCCCGGTCGTCGATCCGCAGGAAGATGCGATCCGCAACCTCTATCTGGAATCCCTCCACCTCGTCGAGCGTCTGCACCGCCGTCTGCTCGACGTCATCAAGGACGAGTTCGACCGCGCCGGTCGCTCCGATGTCAACGCCGTTCAGGCGCTGCTCCTCTTCAACATCGGCAACTCGGAACTGACCGCCGGTGAGCTGCGCTCGCGCGGCTATTACCTCGGCTCGAACGTCTCCTACAACGTCAAGAAGCTGGTCGACCTCGGCTTCATCAACCACCAGCGCTCGCGCATCGACCGTCGTTCGGTCCGCATCAGCCTGACGGAAAGCGGCCAGGACATCGCCGAGACCGTCGCCAAGCTCTATGAGCGCCATATCGGCTCGATCCAGAAGGTCGGCGGCATCGGCGAAGGCGAGTTCAACCAGATGAACAAGCTGCTCCAGCGTCTCGACCGCTTCTGGAACGACTCGATCCTCTATCGCCTGTAATCCCGGACATCCTTTCGACCTCCTCCATAAAAGCCGGCCGCGTTCCCTGCGCGTCCGGCTTTTGCCGTTCACGATCAGCGGGCTGGACCTCACATCTTCGTGTGTTTCCATGGGCTTCCCGTCCTGCGAAAGGCGCTGAGACACGAATTGGCCATATTGCTGTGACACCCGGACGCTGGGCTTAAGGTATGCGCGGGCGGCAGGGCCGGTTTGCGTTTGTTAACCCTGTTCATGATAGCTGCATCGGGTATGGACCTTGGGTCATGTGCCCAGGCGCACCCGCCGCTTTGAACGGCGTTTCAGGAGATGGTAGGATAGATGTCTCGCAAAACCGGAATTGATGTGTTCTCGCGCCGCGCATTCCTGCGCTCCGCTGCAACTTTCGGCGCTGCCGCCGTTGCCGGCCCCGTGCTGGCCCAGACGGCCCTTGACGACGTCCTCAATGCTCCCCGCCGCGGCAACTGGGACGATCAGTTCGATGCCCAGGCGTCGCGTTCCTCCGCCGGCGTTCAGTCCAACAATCCGATCCTCGGCTCCGGCGCGATCCCGAATATCCAACAGGCGATTTCCGATTACCAGCAGATCGTGTCCAGCGGTGGCTGGCCGCAGGTCAGCTCCAGCGTGAAGCTGGAACTCGGCGTGGTCGATCCCGCCGTGCAGGCGCTGCGTCAGCGCCTGATCATTTCCGGTGACCTTTCGCGTTCCGCCGGCGTTTCCAATTCCTTCGATTCCTACGTCGATGGCGCGGTCAAGCGCTTCCAGGCCCGCCACGGCCTGCCGCAGGACGGTGTGCTCGGCGAATATACGCTGAAGGCGATTAACGTGCCTGCCACGACCCGCCTTGCCCAGCTGAACACCAATCAGGTGCGTCTGCAGACCATGTCGGGCGATCTCGGCCAGCGCTATGTCATGGTGAACATTCCGGCCGCCTATATCGAGGCGGTGGAGAACGGCCGCGTCGTGTCGCGTCACGTCGCCGTGGTCGGCCGCCTGAGCCGCCCGACGCACATCCTGAATTCCAAGATCTACGACGTCACCCTCAACCCCTACTGGACCGCGCCGCGCTCGATCGTCGAAAAGGACATCGTGCCTTTGATGCGCAAGGACCCGACCTATCTGGCGCGCAACAACATCCGCCTGATCGACGGAAAGGGCCAGGAAGTGGCGCCGGAAACGGTTGACTGGAACGCCGAAAAGGCGCCGAACCTGATGTTCCGCCAGGACCCGGGCAAGATCAACGCCATGTCCTCGACGAAGATCAACTTCCACAACCCGAACAACGAATACATGCACGACACGCCCCAGCAGGGCCTGTTCAACAAGCTCATGCGCTTCGAATCGTCCGGCTGCGTGCGCGTGCAGAACGTGCGCGACCTCACGACCTGGCTGCTGCGCGATACGCCCGGCTGGTCGCGCGGTCAGATCGAGCAGGTCATCAACACGCGCGTCAACACGCCGATCAAACTGGCCGTCGAAGTTCCGGTCTATTTCGTCTATATCTCGGCCTGGTCGGCCCGCGACCGCGTCGTCCAGTTCCGCGACGATATCTACCAGATGGACGGCGCGACCGAACTGGCGCTCCAGAGCGGCATCGGCACGGAAAAGCCGGCCGGCTCCCCGGACGAGGACCTGCTGCCGCAATAAGGCGATTTGTCTGACTTTTTCAAAGGCCCCGCATTCCCCAGGGAATGCGGGGCCTTTGTTTTTCCGGCCTCGGGCACCTTGTCGTTTTTATCGCATAACACGCGCGGAAATGGCGCAAACCGTGGAGCGGATATTGCCCTTGCCATGCGAGGACGATAAACACCGTGCCACCCACCCTTAAGGAGCCTCGAGGATGAGCCAGTCTTCCGCCACCGAAGTTTTCTTCACGCGTTCCCTTGCCGATACCGACCCGGACATTTTCGGCTCGATCCAGAAGGAACTCGGTCGCCAGCGCCATGAAATCGAGCTGATCGCGTCCGAAAATATCGTTTCGCGCGCCGTGCTCGAGGCCCAGGGCTCGATCATGACGAACAAGTATGCCGAGGGCTATCCGGGCAAGCGCTACTATGGCGGCTGCCAGTTCGTCGATATCGCAGAAGAACTCGCCATCGAGCGCGCCAAGAAGCTGTTCGGCGTCAACTTCGCCAACGTTCAGCCGAACTCCGGTTCGCAGATGAACCAAGCCGTCTTCCTCGCGCTGCTGCAGCCGGGCGACACCTTCATGGGCCTCGACCTCAATTCGGGCGGCCACCTGACGCACGGTTCGCCGGTCAACATGTCCGGCAAGTGGTTCAACGTCGTGTCCTACGGCGTGCGCGAAGGCGACCACCTGCTCGACATGGACGACGTTGCCGAGAAGGCCCGCAAGAACAAGCCGAAGCTCATCATCGCCGGCGGCACCGCTTACTCCCGCATCTGGGACTGGAAGCGTTTCCGCGAGATCGCCGATGAAGTCGGCGCGTACCTCATGGTCGACATGGCCCACATCGCCGGCCTCGTCGCCGGTGGCCAGCATCCGTCGCCGTTCCCGCATTGCCACGTTGCCACGACCACGACGCACAAGTCGCTCCGCGGCCCGCGCGGCGGCGTCGTTCTGACCAACGACGAGGATATCGCCAAGAAGATCAACTCGGCCGTCTTCCCGGGTCTCCAGGGCGGCCCGCTGATGCACATCATCGCCGCAAAGGCCGTTGCCTTCGGTGAAGCGCTGCAGCCGGAATTCCAGGACTACGCCGCGCAGGTCGTCAAGAACGCCAAGACGCTCGCCGAAACGTTGAAGGCCGGCGGCCTCGACATCGTTTCGGGCGGTACCGACAACCACCTGATGCTCGTCGACCTTCGCAAGAAGAACGCGACCGGCAAGCGGGCGGAAGCAGCGCTTGGCCGCGCCTACGTCACCTGCAACAAGAATGGCATCCCGTTCGACCCCGAAAAGCCCTTCGTCACCTCCGGTGTCCGCCTCGGTACGCCGGCCGGTACGACCCGCGGCTTCAAGGAAGCCGAGTTCCAGGAAATCGGCAATCTGATCGTCGAGGTTCTCGATGGCCTGAAGGTCGCCAATTCCGACGAGGGCAATGCCGGCGTTGAAGCCGCCGTCCGGGAAAAGGTCGTCAAGCTGACGGACCGCTTCCCGATGTACCCCTATCTGTAAGGATAGCGGTTCCAGGAAAAGTGTCGCGCGGTTTTCCGTCTGGAACCGCGTAAAACAAGGATAGTTCATGCGCTGCCCCTATTGCGGTTCGGAAGATACGCAGGTGAAGGATTCCCGTCCCGCAGAGGACGGGGCTGCCATTCGCCGCCGGCGCATCTGCCCGGATTGCGGGGGGCGGTTCACGACCTTCGAACGGGTGCAGCTGCGGGAGCTGATGGTTGCCAAGAAGACGGGCCGCAAGGCCCCCTTCGACCGTGACAAGCTCCTGAAATCCTTCGAGATCGCGCTTCGCAAGCGGCCGGTCGACCGGGACCGTATCGAACGCGCGGTCTCCGGCATCGTCCGCCGGCTGGAAAGCTCCGGCGAGACGGAAATCTCTTCCGAAGAGATCGGCCTTCAGGTGCTGGAAGCCTTGAAGGCGCTCGATGATGTGGCCTTCGTGCGCTACGCGTCGGTCTATCGCGACTTTTCCCATGTCGACGACTTCGAAAAGATTCTCTCCGAAGTCGCCGCCAAGATCGCCCGTGATCCGGGCGCTGACGGCTAGATGTCGGGCGTCGTGTCCAGCGACGAACGCTTCATGGCAACGGCGATCCGCCTCTGCCGCCGCAATCTCGGCCTGACCGCCACCAATCCTTCCGTCGCTTGCCTTATCGTCAAGGACGGCGTGATCGTCGGTTCTGCCGTAACGGCGCCGGGTGGCCGGCCGCATGCGGAAACGCAGGCGCTGGCCATGGCCGGCGATGCTGCGCGCGGCGCTACGGCCTATGTCACGCTCGAACCCTGCTCGCACCATGGCAAGACGCCGCCCTGCGCCGATGCGCTTATCGCCTCCGGCGTTGCCCGCGTCGTCGTCGCCGTGACCGATCCGGACGAGCGCGTCGCTGGCAGGGGGCTGTCCATGCTGCGGGATGCGGGCATCGCGGTCGATACCGGTGTTCTGGAAGCCGACGGCAAGGCAGCACTTGCTGCGTACCTGACTCGCCAGACGAAGAAGCGGCCTTATGTGACTCTGAAACTTGCCGTTTCCGCGGATGGCATGCTCGGCCATCTCGGCGCGGGGCAAGTGGCGATATCAGGACCGATTTCGCGTGGCCAGGTGCATGTGCTGCGTGCCGAGACCGATGCGATCCTCGTCGGCATCGGCACGGCGCTCGTCGACGATCCCGAATTGACCTGCCGGCTGCCGGGCCTCGAAAAGCGTTCCCCCGTACGCATCGTGCTCGATCCGCGGCTGGAACTGCCGCCGGCGTCGAAGCTTGCGCGAACGGCTCTGCTGGTGCCGGTCATCGTGGTGACGGCGAAGGACGGCAAGGACGATCCGGCGTTTGCCGCGCGGCAGGATGCCCTGGAAACGCTGGGCGTCGAGGTTCTGATCTGCGATCCGCGCCGGCTCGAGGCGCTGCTGACCGCACTTGCCACGCGCGGGATTTCCTCCCTGCTTGTCGAGGGTGGCGCGCGCACGGCGCAATCCTTCCTCGATGCGGGACTTGTCGATCGCATCCTGCTGTTCAACGGCGCAGTCACCCTTGGCAAGGGCGGGGTCGCATCCCCATGTGTGTCCGAGCAGATGCCGGCGGGCTTTTCGCTTCGCGGCACGGTGCGCTACGGCGCGGATCTTCTTGAAGAATACGAAAGAGACGAGTGATGTTCACAGGCATTGTCACGGATATTGGAACGGTCGAGAAGGTCGAGCCCATGAACGCGGGGGTTCGGCTGCGCGTGCGCACGAACTATGATCCGGCGACGATCGACATGGGCGCGTCCATCGCCCATTCCGGCACCTGCCTCACCGTCACGGCCCTGCCGGAAGAGGGCGCCAATGCCCGCTGGTTCGAGGTCGAGGCCTGGGAAGAAGCGCTGCGCCTGACGACGATTGCCGGCTGGAAGGCCGGCACGAAGATCAATCTTGAGCGCTCGCTGAAGATCGGCGACGAGCTTGGCGGCCATATCGTCTCCGGCCATGTCGATGGCAAGGCGGAAATCCTTTCCGTCGAGGCCGAGGGCGACGCGACGCGCTTCCGCATTCGCGCACCCGAAGGGCTGGAGCGATTCGTCGCGCCGAAGGGCTCCGTCGCGCTCGATGGCACGTCATTGACCGTCAATGCGGTCGACGGTGCGGTTTTCGACGTGCTTCTTATCCGCCATACGCTTGAAGTTACGACCTGGGGCGAGCGCAAGGCCGGTGATTTCGTCAATTTCGAAGTGGACACCATGGCGCGTTATGCGGCGCGGCTTGCGGAATTTCCCACCAAGGCGTGACCGGCGCGTGACTCCCGCCCGGACCGTTCCAAATCGGAACGGCAGGGTGCGGCGTTTGCGACTGTCACGGTAACGATATCGATACCTCTCGGCTTCTAGTGTCCGCTCATTGGATTGCTGGAGGCCTCTGGGGATGGCACCCGACTACAACACATTGTTACTCGCCATCGGCCTTGCAGGCTTTTGCCTGTCGGCAACGCTCTTTGCCTCCTGGCTCTCGGCGAAGGTCGAGCGCTTCCTGCTCTCGTGGTCCATCGGTATCGGCTGCATCGTGCCGGCGGTGGTGATCTACAGCCTGTATATCGAGCGCCCGAGCGTTCCTGTCGGCTGCCTGGCCTTCCTGCTGCAGTTTCTCGGCTTTTCCTTCATTTACGGCGCGGCTTATCGCTTCCGCACGGGTGAGAGCGGGCGCCGGCGCATCATCGGCGTGTGTGCCGCCTGCGCGACGATGTCCCTGCCATGGCTTGTCGGCGGTTATGACGGTCTTGCCTTCATTGCGCTCAACCTGCTGATCACGGCCTGCGTCGTCGCGACCGCGCGTGAATATTGGTGGAGCAGGGCGGAAGCGCCCTTGCCGCTGACCGGCATCGTGATCCTCTACCTGCTGACGGCGCTGTCCTTCCTGCTGTGTGCGGGCGTGCTCATCCATGACGGTAAATGGGTGATGGGCCATGCGCCCGACAATTGGGCCGAAAACCTCAATCTGATCGTGGCGATCATGGGCATCACCGGAATCGGCGCCATGTCGCTGGCGCTCAACCAGTGGCGCGTTGCCGGCAATCATCATCGCGCCGCCATGACGGACGCGTTGACCGGCCTGTTGAACCGCCGTGCGCTGTTCGATCGCTATGACGCGCAAGCCGTGACCCCGCATATGGCGGCCATCGCCTTCGACCTCGACGATTTCAAATCCGTCAACGACCGCTACGGCCACGCCGCGGGCGACGTGGTGCTGAAGGTCTTTGCCGATGTCCTGCGTGACGCCTGCGGTGACGCTGCCTGCATCGCCCGCCTCGGCGGCGAGGAATTCGCCGTCGTGCTCGACCGCACGCTTCCGGATCGCGCCCAGCGCACCGCCGAGCGCATCCGCATGGACTTTGCGGCAAAGCTCATCCCGATCGGCCGGTGCAGCATCACCTGCACGGTGAGCGCCGGCATCGCCTTCGGCCGGGATGACAGCAGCAGTTTCGACAGCCTGCTCAGCAATGCCGACAAGGCGCTCTACGCGGCAAAGCGCGCTGGCCGCAATCGCGTCTCGCTCGCCGCCTGATGCCTCACGCGCCGGGTTCGCCCTCCCAGTAATCGACCTCCTCGCCATAGCGGCGGATACTGGTGAAGTTCGTTGGGCCGCCGGTGGCCGGGCGGGTCTTTGCCAGGAACTTCCCCGAATCCGGATATTCGCAGATCTCGGTCGCGGCCATCGAGGAGATCGCGAGGTACTTTAGCGGAACCGTGCCGGTGTTGATGATCTGATGCGCTGTCGCTGGTCCGCCGGCCGGCGCGCCCAGCACATCGCCGGGGCCGAACAGGTGCCGCTCCTCGCCGAAACGATAGGTGCCGTGGCCTTCCAGGATGACGAAAAGCTCATCCTCGACATGGTGGTTGTGGAACGGACAGCTGGACTTGCCCGGCGGCACCTCGCTGTAGCCGATCCCAAGATTCTTCAGGCCGAGTGCCTTGCCGAAGGCCGTGTCGGTGCTTTCGTAGAGACTGCCCTGCGTCCAGTGCTCCAGTTTCAATTTGGCAAGCGTGACGATGGGCGATGCTTGGGTGCTCATTCCTGTCTTCCTCTTGACAATGCTGTATTGTTCCCATTTTGTTCCGTGATGTCAATGCCGGGTGACGCGTGGCGGGGAGGCCCAAATGGCCGCATCCGGTGGAAAACTCTTGCCAAGCCCCGCCCGTCGTGGTTTGACCCCGCTTCCGCCCGCATTTGCGTGGCCTGCCTCCAAATTTCAGGTGACTCATGGCCAACACCGATAACCCCCATCTCCTCATCGTCGAGGCACGCTTCTACGACGACATGGCCGATGCGATGCTCGACGGCGCCAAGGGCGCGCTCGATGCCGCCGGTGCCACCTATGATATCGTGACCGTCATGGGCGCGCTCGAAATCCCCGCGGCCGTCGCCATGGCGCTGGACGGCATGGAAAACGGCGGCACCTGGTATGACGGTTTCGTCGCGCTCGGCATGGTCATCCGTGGCGAGACCTACCATTTCGATATCGTCGCCAATGAATCGAGCCGTGCGCTCATGGATCTCGCCGTCAGCGAAAGCCTGCCGATCGGCAACGGCATCCTGACCGTCGAGAACGACGAGCAGGCCTGGGCGCGCGCCCGCCGCTCGGAGGGCGACAAGGGCGGTTTTGCCGCCCGCGCGGCCCTGACGATGATCGATCTGAAGAAGAAACTGGGCGGCGAACAGTGAGCACGGACAAAGACCAGCAGCCGGTGAAGCCGGCCAACCAGCGCGGCGCGGCACGCCTTGCCGCCGTGCAGGCGCTCTACCAGATGGATATCGGCGGTTCGGGCGTGCTCGAAGTCGTCGCCGAATACGAGACGCACCGTCTCGGCCAGGAAGTCGACGGCGATACCTATCTGAAGGCCGATGCCTCGTGGTTCCGCTCGATCGTCTCGGGCGTCGTGCGCGACCAGCGCCTGCTCGATCCGCTGATCGGCACCGCCCTTCAGGACGACTGGGCGCTGTCGCGTCTTGATTCCACCGTACGCGCCATCCTGCGCGCCGGCACCTTCGAGCTGAAGGAACGCAAGGACGTGCCGATCGCGGTGATCGTCACGGAATATGTCGAGATCGCCAAGGCATTCTTCGAGGATGAAGAGCCCAAGCTGGTGAATGCGGTGCTGGACCGGATCGCCAAGCAACTTCGGCCCGACGCGCGAAAATAAGCACACGCAAATAACGGTAGGCAGCATGAGCACGGGGTCGGTCGAAGGTCTTGAACGGCAGCTTTCGGCCGCACGCCGCAATGTCTTCCTTTTGATGTTTGCGCAGGCGCTGCTTGCCTCTGCCGGACCGATTGCCTTCTCGATCGGCGGGCTCGCCGGCTACAACCTGCTCGGCGAGGACAAGTCGCTGGCAACCGCGCCGCTGACAGGCTTCAATATCGGCGTGGCGCTTGGCGCCGTCTTCGTGGCGATCGCCGCCCGCATACTCGGCCGTGCCTATGGTTTCATCGTCGGCGCCCTGATCGGCGCTGCCGGCGGTATCCTTGCCGCCATTGCGCTCTTCCGCAGCGATTTCTGGTTGTTTGCCGCTGGCTTCGTGCTGATCGGCATTTCCGGCGGATTCACGCAAAAAATCCGCTTTGCGGCCGCCGATGCCTCGCCCTCCTTCTACAAGCCGCGCGCCATCTCTTGGATCCTGGCCGGCGGCGTCATCTCCGCCATCCTTGGCCCGCAGGTGGTGATCCTCACCAAGGACCTGTTCGAGCCGGTGCTGTTTGCCGGTGCCTTCGTGGCGCTCGCGCCGCTCTGCCTTTCCGCCATCGTGCTTTTCTTGTTCCTGCGTCTGCCCGACCATAAGGCGGCGGGCGTGGCGAGCGGGCAGGCGGCCCGGCCGCTCAGCGAGATCGTGCTGACGCAGCGCTTCCTCACGGGCATGATCTGCGGCATCTCCACCTATGCGCTGATGACCTTCATGATGACCGGCGCGCCGCTTGCCATGGTCATCGGCTGCGGCTTCTCGCCGGAAATGGCCACACTCGGCATCCAGTGGCACGTGCTCGCCATGTTCGCGCCGAGCTTCTTCACCGGCATGCTGATCCAGCGTTTCGGCGCGGAGAAGGTTGTGGCCGCCGGCCTCGTCATCCTCATGGGCTGCGCGACCGTGGCGCATGCGGGCATCGAACTCTGGAACTTCTGGGGGGCGCTGATCCTGCTGGGTGTCGGCTGGAACTTCGGCTTCATCGGCGCCACCGCCATCGTCGCCTCCAGCTACCGGCCGCACGAGGCCGACAAGGTGCAGGGCTTCCACGACATCATCCTGTTCGGTGCGGTGGCGCTCGCCTCGTTCTCCTCGGGCAAGGTGTTCAACGCCTATGGCTGGCAGACGATCAACCTTTTGTTCTGGCCGATCACGGGCATCAGCCTCGCTCTCGTCCTGCTTTTGCTTTTCCGCAATCGCCGCGCCACCGTCTAATCGGTTCAGATCGGTCGCCGCCAAAAAATCCGTTTTCTAGAAGTGGTTGCCGCAGTGCGGCGACTTGACGCAACCGATTCGCAAACGCACTCTGGCCGCGCGCCGGCCCCTGTCTTGTGAGGAGGCAAGCAGGAGCGGGCGCATATCGGCTGCGGGGAGAGGACCCCGTGGTTTCCTAGGAGGACAGAGCGAAATGACCATATTGTTTGGCGTTATCGCATGCGGTTTGCTCTCGGTGGTTTATGCCATCTGGGCGACACGGTCGGTGCTTGCCGCCGACCAGGGGAATGCCCGCATGCAGGAAATTGCAGGTTATATCCGGGAAGGGGCGCAGGCCTACCTCACCCGGCAGTACAAGACCATTGCTCTCGTCGGGGTCGTCGTTTTCGTCGGCACCTGGCTGCTTCTTTCCGCAACGGCCGCGATCGGGTTTCTGATCGGCGCCGTCCTGTCCGGGGTTGCCGGGTTTATCGGCATGCATGTGTCCGTCCGCGCAAACGTGCGCACGGCGCAGGCCGCGTCCGTCAGTCTGTCCTCCGGCCTCGACATCGCCTTCAAGTCGGGTGCGATCACCGGCATGCTGGTGGCCGGCCTCGCCCTTCTGGGCGTGTCCATCTACTACTGGATCCTCACCGGCGTTCTCGGCCAGGAGCCGGCCTCCCGCGAGGTCATTGATGCGCTCGTCGCGCTCGGCTTCGGCGCTTCGCTCATCTCCATCTTCGCCCGTCTCGGCGGCGGTATCTTCACCAAGGGTGCCGACGTCGGCGGCGACCTCGTCGGCAAAGTGGAAGCCGGCATTCCCGAAGACGATCCGCGCAACCCGGCAACCATCGCCGACAATGTGGGCGACAATGTCGGCGACTGCGCCGGCATGGCGGCCGACCTTTTCGAGACCTATGCGGTGACGGTCGTCGCCACCATGGTTCTGGCAGCCATCTTCTTTGCCGGCACGCCGGTCCTGGCATCCGCCATGATCTATCCGCTGGCCATCTGCGGTGCCTGCATCATCACCTCGATCATCGGCTCGTTCTTCGTCAAGCTCGGCGCGAACGGCTCGATCATGGGCGCTCTCTACAAGGGCCTCATCGTCACCGGCCTGCTGTCGATCCTTGGCCTTGGTGCCGCGACCTCGCTGACGGTCGGCTGGGGCACGATCGGCACCGTCGCCGGCAAGGAGATCACGGGCACGAACCTCTTCATCTGCGGCCTCCTCGGCCTCGTGGTGACGGCGCTCATCGTCGTGATCACCGAATACTACACCGGCACCAACAAGCGCCCGGTGAACTCCATCGCCCAGGCTTCGGTGACCGGCCACGGCACCAATGTCATCCAGGGCCTTGCCGTTTCGCTGGAATCGACGGCACTGCCGGCAATCGTCATCGTCGGCGGCATCATCTCCACCTACCAGCTCGCCGGCCTGTTCGGCACCGGGATCGCGGTGACGGGCATGCTCGGCATTGCCGGCATGATCGTGGCGCTCGACGCCTTCGGCCCGGTCACGGACAATGCCGGCGGCATCGCCGAAATGTCCCACCTGCCGCCGGAAGTGCGCAAGTCCACCGACGCGCTCGATGCCGTCGGCAATACGACCAAGGCCGTCACCAAGGGCTACGCGATCGGTTCGGCGGGCCTCGGCGCGCTGGTGCTCTTCGCCGCCTATTCGAACGACCTGGCCTATTTCGCGGCCAATGGCGACAAGTATCCGTACTTCGCCGACGTCGGCACGATCTCCTTCGATCTCTCCAACCCCTACGTGGTCGCCGGCCTGATCTTCGGCGGTCTCATCCCCTATCTCTTCGGCGGCATCGCGATGACCGCCGTCGGCCGGGCGGCGGGTTCGATCGTTGAGGAAGTGCGCCGGCAGTTCCGCGAAAAGCCCGGCATCATGGCGGGCACGGAGCGTCCGGACTACGGCCGTGCAGTCGACCTTCTCACCAAGGCCGCCATTCGGGAAATGGTCGTGCCGTCGCTGCTGCCGGTGCTGGCGCCGCTCGTCGTCTATTTCGGCGTGCTGCTGATATCAGGCTCGAAGGCCTCTGCCTTCGCGGCACTCGGCGCCTCGCTGCTCGGCGTTATCGTCAACGGCCTGTTCGTGGCGATCTCCATGACCTCGGGCGGCGGCGCCTGGGACAATGCCAAGAAGAGCTTTGAAGACGGTTTCGTCGATAAGGACGGCACGCGTCACATGAAGGGTTCGGAAGCCCACAAGGCCTCCGTCACCGGGGATACCGTCGGCGACCCCTACAAGGACACGGCCGGCCCCGCCGTGAACCCGGCCATCAAGATCACCAATATCGTGGCCTTGCTGCTGCTCGCCGTTCTCGCCTGACCGGTACGGCGCTCAAAAGAAAACCGCGGGGAGCGATCCCCGCGGTTTTTTGATTCCATCGAGAGAAGAAGCCGGGCTTACTTCTGTGCGCCGAGCGCGTTCTGCACCATGCTGGCCGGGTTCGCGCCGCCCTTCAGCAGCTGGCCGAGGAAGGTCAGTTCGGCGCCGCCGGTCGGTGTGACGCGCGAGATCATGTCGAAGACCTTGCCGTCCTGCAGCGTGTAGTGCGCAAGGCGCTCCACATTACCGTCCTTGTTGAAATAGACGGCAAGGATGCTTTGCTCGACGAGCTTCGGCTTCATGAAGGCAACCGGACGAGTGCGCTTCTGCGAGACGTAATAGAAGACTTCGTTGTCGAAGGTCGCGGTCGAGGACGGCGAGCCGAGGGACAGGAGAACCTGCTCGCGCGAAGAGCCGACCGGAGCCAGCGCCAGCGTCTGCTCGTCCACGATATAGCCCTGGTTAAGGACTTCGCCGGTGCCCTGGCAGCCTGCGAGGATGGACGCGGAGAGGGTGGCGGCAATGGCGGCGTTACGCAACAGCTTCATCTTCACAGAATCTCTCTTCACAACATCCCAGGGACTATGATGGCCGCGCAGCCATTGCAATTCATGCCTGCTTCGGTAAACCAGCTTCAAGCCTCATGCAACATGACTTGCAACGGCTCCATGGTTTGAATCGGGCAAAACTAGGCTTTATGATGATTTTCGGCCTGTTCGGCAAAAAAAACGGCAACCGGCGCATCGTCGAAAAGCAGTATGCGACGCTGACGACGGCCGCGCGCCATCCCTATCTCTATGAAGCGCTTGACGTTCCCGACACCGTCATGGGGCGCTTCGAGATGCTTTCGGCGATGCTGATCCTTTATTTCCGTCGCACGCGGACCGGCGGCACGTCGGGCCAGGAAATCGCCCAGGAGATCGTCGATGCCTTCTTCGAGGACGTCGACCACTCGATTCGCGAGCTCGGCGTCGGCGATGTCGGCGTACCCAAGCGCATGAAGAAATTCGCCGGCATGTTCTACGGCCGGCTGGAATCCTATGCGGCAGCACTCGACAGCGGCAACCGCGAGGGGCTTGCGGCAGCGCTCAGGCGCAACATTCATCCCGAGGGGGGCGAGGGCGCGCCTGTGATGGCGGGTCTTGCCGACTATCTCTTCGCGGCGGAGGCGGCGATGGCCGCCGTCGGCGACGATGACATCAAGACGGGCGTGCTCACGGTTCTCGAGCCCGGCCGCGACGAACACGCCGCCTGAGGGCGGCCGGAAGGCGAAGTGATGAAGAAAGACGACGAAACGCCGTTCTCCTACCTGGTCAAGGTCGGGCATATCTCGGCAAATCCGGTCGAGGTGACGCTGAGCGCCAATGACAAGGAACGGGCCGGTCTGGCCGAGCTCTGGTCCGTGCTCGAGGTGAAGGCGCTTGCCGCGACCTTCACCGTGCAGCGCTGGAAGCGGGACGGCGTGCGGCTCAAGGGCCGCGTCACGGCGGATATCGTGCAGGCCTGCGTGGTGACGCTCGATCCCGTCGAGGCCCATATCGACGAGCCGGTCGAAGTGGTCTTCGTGCCAGAAGGGTCCAAGCTTGCGCGCATGCCTGTTGCCACCGAGACCGGCGAGATGCTGCTCGATCCCAACGGGCCGGATGCGCCGGAAATCTTCACCGGCGATACGATCGATGCCGGCGCCGTAGCCGCCGAATATGCGGCGCTCGCCATCGAGCCCTATCCGCGCAAGCCCGACATCGCCTTTTCCGGCCATATCGAAAGCAGCGACAAGGAGGACAAAAAACCGTCGCCTTTTGCCGTTCTGAAGGACTGGAAAAAAGACTGAACGGCTTCATGAGCGCCTGATAATTCAGTTGTGCACCCCGCGAAAAGCGGTATTTTGGCGCAATTCCGCTGCGGTGGCTTCTCCGCCGCTGGAAAACGAGAACTAAGGCAAGACACGCGTGGTCAGAATTTCCATTGACGTCATGGGAGGCGATTTCGGTCCGAAGGTCGCTATTCCTGGCGCAGCCAAGGCCCTTGAGCGCCATCCTGAAATCCGCTTCGTCCTTTTCGGCAATGCCGCTGAATGCGAACCGATCCTGGCGCAGCACCGGAAGCTGAAGGCCGCGAGCACCTTCCACCATTGCGACGTCGCCGTCGCGATGGACGAGAAGCCGAGCCAGGCCTTGCGCCGTGGCCGCGGCAAATCCTCGATGTGGCAGGCGGTCGATGCGGTCGCCAAGGACCAGGCCGACGTCGCGGTTTCCGCCGGCAATACCGGCGCGCTGATGGCCATGTCGAAATTCTGCCTGCGCATGATGGCCAATATCGAACGCCCGGCGATCGCCGGCATCTGGCCGACGCTGAAGGGCGAAAGCATCGTGCTCGACATCGGCGCGACGATCGGTGCGGACGCCAACCAGCTGTTCGACTTCGCTTTGATGGGCGGCGCCATGGCGCGCGCGCTGTTCGAGATCGACAGGCCGACACTCGGCCTGCTCAATGTCGGCGTGGAAGAGATCAAGGGCCAGGAAGAGGTGAAGGCCGCCGGCCAGCTGATCCGCGAGGCCAATTTCGACACGATCGACTACTACGGTTTCGTGGAAGGCGACGATATCGGTCGCGGCACGGTGGACGTGGTGGTCACGGAAGGTTTTGCCGGCAACATCGCCTTGAAGGCGGCGGAAGGCACGGCGCGGCAGATAGCGGAATACCTGCGGGCGGCCATGTCGCGCACCTGGCTTGCCAAGCTCGGCTATATTCTGGCCAAGAGCGCCTTCGACCGCGTGCGCGAGAAGATGGACCCGCGCAAGGTTAATGGCGGCGTGTTCCTCGGCCTCAACGGCATCGTCATCAAGAGCCATGGCGGCACTGATGCCGAGGGCTTCGCGGCAGCTGTCGACGTTGGTTACGACATGGCCCGCAACGGCCTGAAGCAGAAGATCGAAAACGATTTGCAGAAGTATCATGCCGGCCGCCCCGTTGAAGGCGCTGCCCAGAGCATGAGCGACGAGGTATAGAATGATCCGTTCAGTGGTCCGCGGTTTCGGAACAGCGCTTCCGAAGCGGGTACTCACCAATGCCGAACTGGAAAGCATGGTCGACACGTCCGACGAATGGATCGTGCAGCGCACCGGCATCCAGCAGCGTTATATCGCAGGCGAAGGCGAGACGACCGCCTCGCTCGGCGAGGGCGCCGCGCGCGCCGCACTCGACAAGGCCGGCCTGACGGCCGCCGATATCGACCTCATCATCGTCGCGACCTCGACGCCCGACAACACCTTCCCGGCGACCGCGGTCAACATTCAGAACCGCCTCGGCATGCATCACGGCTTCGCCTTCGACGTCCAGGCCGTCTGTTCCGGCTTCGTCTATGCGGTGACCACGGCGGATGCCTATATCCGCGGCGGCCTTGCCAAGCGCGTGCTGGTTATCGGTGCGGAAACCTTCTCGCGCATTCTCGACTGGACCGACCGCACGACCTGCGTGCTGTTCGGCGACGGCGCCGGCGCTATCGTGCTGGAAGCGCAGGAGGGCGCGGGGACCAATGCGGACCGCGGCGTGCTGACGACGCAGCTCCGTTCCGACGGTGCACACCGCGACAAGCTCTTCGTCGATGGCGGCCCATCCACGACGGGCACGGTCGGCCATCTGCGCATGGAGGGCCGCGAGGTTTTCAAGCACGCCGTAGGCATGATCACCGACGTGGTCTACTCCTCCTTCGATGCGACCGGCCTCACGGCCGACGATATCGACTGGCTGGTGCCGCATCAGGCCAACAAGCGCATCATCGACGGTTCGGCCAAGAAGCTCGGCATTCCCTTGGAAAAGGTCGTCGTCACCGTCGATCAGCACGGCAATACGTCGGCCGCGTCGATCCCGCTGGCGCTGGCCGCGGCGGCGAGTGACGGGCGAATCAAAGAAGGCGATATCGTGCTTCTGGAGGCCATGGGCGGCGGCTTTACCTGGGGCGCGGTGCTGCTTCGCTGGTAGGGGAGCGGCGTCGCCGTCGCACCGCTTGACCGGAAGGGGCAAGGACAATACTCTCCTGCCACTAACCATACGCTTTCAATAGGAAATCGGTGAGGGACGATGAGCGGCAAGACGGTGACACGCGCAGATTTGGCCGAATCGGTTTTCCGAAAGGTCGGCCTTTCCAGAACCGAATCGGCGGAGCTTGTCGAAACCGTGATCGACGAGATCTGCAACGCCATCGTCCGGGGTGAGAGCGTGAAACTCTCCTCCTTCGCGACCTTCCAGGTGCGCGACAAGAACGAACGCATCGGCCGCAATCCGAAGACCGGTGAGGAAGTACCGATCTCGCCGCGCCGCGTCATGACCTTCAAGGCCTCGAACGTGCTGAAGCAGCGGGTGCTCAAGCAGCACCTCTCGCGCAAGGCTAAGCAGAAGCCGGCTTCCCCCGCATCCTGAACTACGACCGCGTTGCCGTCGTTCCTCGATAGGTAATTTCACGGCCGAAGCGGCCGCTGTGCTGCCCGTTTGCCGCAGGTTTCGGTACTTTTTATGCCTGTTGGCGCTCCCTCGGCAATTTGAAACTTGAATATCGCCCCGCAAGCCGCTGAAATGAATACGATTCGGCAGCGCGCTTCTCGCGCGGCCGCCGTGAACATTCATCGAGGACAGAATGGACAAGAGTCCGGACGCTTTCCGCACCATCAGCGAGGTCGCCGACGATCTCGACCTGCCGCAGCACGTGCTGCGCTTCTGGGAAACGCGCTTCACGCAGATCAAGCCGATGAAGCGCGGCGGCGGGCGTCGTTACTACCGTCCCGAGGATGTGGATCTCCTGAAGGGCATCCGCCATCTGCTCTATGATCACGGCTATACGATCAAGGGGGTGCAGAAGCTCCTGAAGCTCAACGGCAACAAATTCGTCGCTGCGATTGCCAGCGGCGATCTGGCGACCGTCGAGGCGCTGGCCGCAGCAAGCCACGAGGAACCGACGCCGCCGAAGGCCGGCAGCGACGAGGACCAGATCGTCGGTCGCGCCAAGGCCCCGACCAGCCGTCGCTTCTTCTCCTTCGTCGGCGGCGGTGACGACGCGCCGGAAATCTCGCTCGGCAAGACCAGCGTCGGCAAGGAAGACCGCGCCCTCCTGCAGGAGGCGCTTTACGATCTTCTGGAGTGCAAGCGCCTGCTCGATCAGGTGCGCTGAGGCTCCATCGCCTGACGCGCGACAGGGTCGGCTGAATTCAAATCCGGTGGATGGTCTTCGAAACGGAAAAGCCCGGCACAAGGACCGGGCCAATCGGCATCTCTCTTGGTGTTCCATTCGCGCCGATATCCTATCGGCGCCTTCGGTTATTTCGCCACGACGGGGAAGGGGGTGCCGGGCAAAAGTCGCTGAAGCAGCGGCGACCGTCCCATTTCCTTTATCCGCCGGCGGATAGCCTTGTTTTCCGGCGCGAGCTCGCGTGCCTTTTCAAGGCGCGCGATGGCTTTCTGGGTTTCTCCGTGTTTGTAGAAAGCCTCTGCGGCCTGGCGATAGTGGTTCGGTTTCTTGGGAAGAAGGCTGGAGACCTGATCGAACAGTGCGGCGGCTTCGGCAAAACGCTGCTGTTCGAAAGCCGCACGCCCAGCCGCAACGATTGCCGGCGGCTTCTGCGGGTTCCAGGCTTTGGCGGGGGCTGCCGGTTTCTTGGGGGGGGCCAGTTTCTGGGAAACGAGCGACTCTCGATAGAGATCGTAGACCGGCGCCTTGACGTTGGTCAGCATGGTCGCGTCGCCGACATCGAGGATGCGTTCGCCAAGAAAATTGACGCGATAATAGTCGATCCGGTCGGTGATGGTGAGGCGTGCCTTGTCGGTGTTCATCCGCTCGGAGACGGTGAAGGTGCCGAAGGAGTAGAAGTCCTCGATCAGGTAGGAAAGGAAGCGCTGCCGGCTGTCCTGATCGACGGTGAAGCCCTCGCGCAGAAGAGAGAGCACCGTTTCGACCGTATAGGCCTCCCGATTGAGCCCCGGATCCGAATAGAAGGCCTGGGCGGTGTGGATCGCCGGCTTTCCGAAGAGAATCGACAGGACGCCGACGCCGGAATTCATCAGGAGAATATAGTCCGTGATGTCGAGCAGATCCTTGATGTGCATGTCGCCGACATCGATCGCGCCGGGAATTTCTTCCTGCACGGACGAAAGCGGGTGGTTCTTGAACAGGACGACCCAGTCGGCAGGAAGCGCCCGGGTGACATCGCGTACGAGTGAGACGAAGTTGTCGAAGGAGCCGATCCCGCCGGCAAAGAAGTTGACTGTCGTGTCGGCGCGCGACTGGAAGGGGACGAAAAGCACTTTCTTGTCGCGCGGCAGGCCGAGCTTCTGAAGGGCGGCGCGCACGCCGAGGCGTGTTCCCTGCTTTTCAAGCGTCGACGATGATGACGTTTCTGAGGCAATATAGTCCTTGACGCGCTGGAGACGGTTTTCATCGAGCGTGGCAGGCCAGTGCTCGCGCCGATAACGCGTGCTCTCGCAGCAGAAGCCGGTGTCGTCGATGAACATCGAGTCGGTCAGCGCTCCGCGTTCCACCACGAGATAGGGGATGCCAGCGTCGCGTATCCTGGCATAGGTCTCCCGCCGGCGCTCGCTGGCATAAGGATTGGTGAAGATCACGCGATTGATGTTGTTCGTGCGGATATAGTCGACGATATCGATATCGGCGAAAGCCTCGTACCCCTTCACCTCCAGCTCGCCCCAGAGTGGCATGAGGGAGGGGTTGTAGGCGAAAGTGCCCTTGCCGAAGATAAGCGACTTGCCCTTGTCCTGCGCGGCCAGCGCCGGAAGGAAATGTCCCTCCGCATCGAAGCGTTCTATGCAGGCGCGAAACAGGGCCTTATTTTCCTGATGCTGCTCCTTGTTACGCCAGGCCGGATCTTTCAGGTGATGGGCATGGAAGATGAAGATGCCTTTGCGTGACAGCAGCTCGGCATGCAAGCGGAACTGCGCCCGCCAGCCGCGATAGGCCGAATGGCTGCTGTAGCCGCTCTCGATCAGCCAAGTATGATCTTTGGGCGAGACGAACTGTTGATTGGCGCGCACGAGCCGATAGGCATATTCGAGGTCTTCAAGACCCCAGCCATTGAACTGATCGTTGTACCCGCCGATGGCGAGATAATACATGCGGTTGACGATGATGACGGAGCTTGCCGGCAGGAACGTCGTGACGAGATTGCCGCCGGTCAGGAAGTCATGCACGATCGCGTTCTTGGACAGGTTTCCCGTGAGGGCATTCTCGGTCGCCTGTTCGGAAAGATAGAGCGCCGGCACGGTGATGAAGCGGTCGGAATGATCGTGCAGGTTCTGCAGCACGATCTCGTCGAGCAGGTCCTGATAAAAACCCGGATAGGGGAAGAGATCCACGTCCTCATGCATGACGAAGGTCGAGCGTGCGCAGGAAACGCCGATATTGCGAGCTGTCGCGGCGCAGAAATTCGCCTTGTCGCTGTCGACCCGCAGATAGTCGAAGCCGAGCTCCTCGCAGATCGCCATCATCCGCAGCGCGTCCTCGCGCTGCGAGCCCTCATCGACGACAAGGAACGAGACGGCGGAGGGAATGCGGGTGTCCAGCAGACGATTGCGCAGGCGGCCAACCATATCATAGTGGGCGGCGGCCCGGATCGTGATGATGACTGTCAGAACGGGTTGCGTAATGGTCGAGTTGATAACCAGCCCGGCAGTGTCTTTTTGCATGAGCGTCGCTTCCCCTGAAGGCCTGCGTTACGGCGGCACGACATGCCGCCAATCATCGATTGAAGCATCGCTTAGCTGCTGTTTTTGACAGTTTGATTACAGTCGATCCTCCGAGGGCGGCGTGGTTCTTCAAGTACGCCGCCCTCGCGCTGGATTCACTGGCGATCATGGATTTGCGCGCCGAAAGGGTGTCGCGATGTAGCGATGAGCCCACAGGAAAATGACAGCTCCGGCATCGGTTCCCTTCAGGGATGACCTTGCTGGAAATGTCGGATGAGGCAGACGTCACGTCGTCGGCCGAACCGTCTTGTCCGCACAGGAATCGAGCCTGAATGGCCTCCGCAGCACGTTCCCGTTTACCTGATCGTGTCACATAGAATTCAACCAATGAGTGTTATTCTATTTATTATCCTGTTGAAATAACTTCATAAAATTCACAAAAGTATGTCACAAAACTGTCGCATGCGCGAAATGCGTGTCTTTCCGGCAACGCTCGGACCGTCCACCATCGTCACACTCCAGTCACAATTCGCTTTGGCGATTGAGGCCATTCTCGGTCTGGGTAATTTCCCGCCAGCCGGCTGCGGGATTGCACTTCCGCTTGCCGGTGGCCGGGGCATCCGCGAGGCAGATCGTCTTGTGGAGAGGGGTCCGGCCTCATGAATCAAACGGAGATTAAAAATGAACATCAAGGGCTTTCTCATCGGCTCCGCCGCTGCCCTCGTTACGGTTTCGGGCGCTCACGCCGCAGACGCTATCGTCGCTGCCGAGCCTGAGCCGATGGAATATGTCCGCGTCTGCGACGCGTTCGGCACCGGTTACTTCTATATTCCGGGCACGGAAACCTGCCTCAAGATTGGCGGCTACGTTCGCATGGACGTCCGCGGCGGCGAATTGCTTGGCCTTAATGCCAATGAGGCAAACGGTTCGCTCGGCGACGAATGGGACACGCGCTCGCGCTTCGACCTGCGCATCTCTACGGCTTCGGACACCGAATACGGCGCTCTGAAAACCTATGCGGAGCTTCGCTTCAACTGGCGCCAAGGCAATAACACGACTGAACTGCGCCATGCTTATATCGACCTCGCCGGCTTCCGCGTTGGTAAGACGGAGTCGGCCTTCATCACGTTCACTGACAATGCGGGTGCGGTCCTTGTCGATGACCTCATCGACTTCGGTCCCGATGAAGCCAATGTCATCCAGTACAATTACAAGTCCGACAACGGTATCACCGCCGTTCTCTCGCTTGAAGATTTTGCTGATGCCGGTAACGACTACGTCCCGAACATTGTTGGTGGCGTTGGTTACGCTGGTGAATCTTTCAAGGCTCGCGTTCTTGGCGGTTACGATTCGAGCCTCGAAGAAGGCGCGATCAAGGCGCGTCTCGATGGTGACTTCGGCAGCTTCTCGGCCTTCGTTATGGCCGGCTGGAACACCAATGGTGATTTCCGCAACGATTACGCGACTTGGGATGGCGACTGGGCTGTCTGGGGTGGTGCGTCGGTCGGCCTGACCGAGCGCGTCAAGCTCAACGCACAGCTCGCTTACGACGACAGCGAAACCTTCGTTGCCAATGCCAACGTCGCCTTCACGGTCGTTCCGGGCTTCGTCGTCACGCCGGAAGTGGTCTATCGCGACCGCGATGCCGACGGCAGCGCATGGGGCGGTATCGTCCGCTTCCAGCGCTCGTTCTAAGTTGGCCTGATCCTCCAGTCGGCTGACGGCCCGGTCCCGCAAATGCAGGGCCGGGTTCGTTTTTTGAAACAGTCCGTGACGTGACTGGCTTTAGCGCCGTATAGCGCGCGCGATGGCAATTAGGATGCAAGCGCCGGCGAAGCCGGCTATGAGATAGCCGATCCACCCGCCGAGCGAGACGCCGATCAGGCTGAGCACGAGGTTTGCCACGGCCGCGCCGACGATGCCGAGCACGATGTTCATTAGAACGCCCATGTTGCTCTTCATGAACATCTCGGCGAGCCAGCCGGCGATACCGCCGATGATGATGGCCGCGATCCAGCCGATTCCTGCGTCTTCCATTCCCGTCTCCTCAAGCTTCAAAAGCTACCGGTAATAATAGCCGGGGAGAGAACGCGTAAAGCGCCGCAAAGTTCCATTTTGGAACTGCGGGCGTGGGGAAATATTTAGGAGAGAAATGGTCGGAATGGCGGGATTCGAACCCACGACCCCTTGACCCCCAGACGGAGGGCCGCGTTGCTAATTTCAATAAAGGCAACAGCGCCTTATGCAAGCTTCGGTTTGCTGGTCCGGGATTTTTTCCGGGACTTTGAAACATTTTCCAGCGCGGCGGCCACTTCATCATCCAAAACGTGAGCGTATTTCGTCGTCGTTTTGATATCGGAATGATTAAGCGCTCTCTGTACCAGTTTCAAGTTTCCTGTTGACCTGAGGAGCTTTGTCGCGACGTCGTGGCGGATATCGTGGAAACGAAAATCTTCCACCCCTGCCTTAGCGACAAGCCTGCGCCATTGGGTCTTTGCCCCTTCGGCCGTTATCGGGTAGCGCTGGCCCTTCTTCTGGTCGCCCCGCGGGCGCTGGCAAAGATAGGTAAACACGTACTCGTCGTGATGACCGTCGCAAGCCTTCAGGATCTCGGCTATTTCTGGTGTTATCGGTGTTGAGATAAGCGCGCCGCCTTTCCCCGTCGTCGTGATCCGCTTGGCGAATATGTTGACGTCGCTCCACTTAATGAGCGTTTCCACCCGTCGCCGGCCGGATATGCGGGCGAACTCGAACCATTTGGCATAGTCGTCGCGGACGGCCCCATCCAAAGCGTCGGCCTCGGTTTCGTCGAGCTCGCGCACGCGCTCTTTCGGCTCCTTCAGGATGTGGTCTCGCCAATTCGGCTCTTTTGGAAACGAGTAGCGCCATGTCCGCTTGGCGCGCGAGAAGATCGACCGAAGCAGAATGGTCGTTGACCTGTTGACGGTCGCGTTCGAAATCGTGGGCACTTCAGTCCCGTCACGATGTTTCGTACGGTCGCGCACTGTGTTCGACCGACGCCAAGCCACGAGCGCCGCTACTTCTGCGTCTCCGATCGCGTCAAGGCGCGTCGTGCGTCCTAGACGATTTACCAGGCGCTCGAGGTCGGTGAAGGTGGTCGCAGAATTTGCGTGGTGCTGGCCGACCTCGTTCCAGAACCGGCCGGCGGCTGTATCCATAGTCAGCGGCCCGTTGCCCGTCTTCCGCTCTTCCGCAACGTCCTTTTTGGCTTGCTGCCGGGCTTGTGCCTCAAACGCTAGGGCGTCTTTCTTGGTTTTGGCCTTTGTAGAGCCGAAAAAGCGACGACCTTCGACGACGAAGTCGTATGAGTAATACGGGCTTTTGGCTGGCTTATAGATGGACATTCGCGTTTCCTGCGGCTTTCGATGAAGTCCAGGATGTCCTTGCGGGCGAACCCCATCCTAACGCGCTTCTCGCCCCTGCCGGTCGGGATGAATGCAATCTCACCCGCCTTCACATGGGCGCGCAAGGTTTTTGTTGAAATGGTGAGGAGCTGGGCCGCTTGGTCAGGCGTCAGAAGATCGGTCGATATCTCACCCATCGCCGCGCTCCTTCTCCAGAGCGTCGCGGCCGGCGGCAAGCATAGCCGCACAGAAACAATCAGGCTTTGACCGGCCCTTAGCGAAGTTCTTTCGCGCAAGCGTGCAGAACCATATGAAGCCTTTGCGCTTGTCCTGTAGCGGCATGCCTTTGGCTTGGCACTCTCTGGGTGGTGTTAAGAGGTCGGCCAGGTTCATTCGCCCCCTCCCATATTGCGGATGGCAGCGGCGGCCCGCCGGAAGTCGGCAACGGTAACTACGAATTCGATGTCGCTCCCGAGCCCGTTGAACAAGACCGGGTGGCTGTCCGGTATCCGAAGGAAACCATTCGGCAGGCCGTCTGCCGTCTTGTATTTTGCAAACGGATCAAGCGCTTCGCGTAGGGTGGCGTTCTCGCGTTCGAGCGCTTCGATGCGGGAGTTGTCGCGAAGATGCTCGATGAGGCCAATGATCGAAAGCGCCTCGTCCTTCGTCAGGTGGCACTCTCCGTCGAAATCAGCGTCGATCCTGCCGCGGATCAGCTCTACCAGTTCACCCGCCATGCTTGCCTCCATCGGTGGAGGAGGATCCAGTTGCGTTTGTGGCGAGCGCGCGCAGCTCGTCGGCGTAAGCTTCGTATGCCGCCGCATCCGGCTCGCCGTAGGTGACGGGAAATTTCACATCGACCTTGGCGAACAGCGGTATGGAGAAATACTCCACGTCGTTCGAGATCGGATCGTCTTCGACAGTCCAGCTATCCTCGGAAAGCGCGCGGTGACCGTTGAGATGAGCGTACGGGCCGAAGAGCTGAGGTGCTTCGGCGCGCCCATCACGTAAACCGCGCTCATAGCCAAGGTTCTCGGCCGCTTCCGCGTTTTGGCGGGTGCGGCCTTCGAGCCTGCGGAAGGCTGTCCAGCCGTCCGTGCCTTCCTCGTGCATGGCGATGACGGCTTTGCGTGCTTCCTCTTCCGCGCGACGGAGAGCTTCAAGCATGCTCATCTCCGCACCGGCCTTGATCTGGCAAGCCGGGTCCTGGCATTCGGTTTCGCCGAAATGCAAGCGTGCTGCGTGCTCCGTCGTGAACACCTCGTCACAATGGAAGCACCGCCAGCTTGGCCCACGGCCTTTGAGTTCCGCTTCGCTGGCGTCAAGCGCATCGGCGGCGACCCGCAGCATCGAGCGCAATTCCTCGTCGATGTGTTCCCATCCTGCGGTATCGCGGATCATCTGGGGCGTGACGTTGTAGGGTTTAGCCATTGTCCTGGCCTCCGTTCGTACCTGTGGCGGAACCATCCCCATTGTCTCCCCCATAGGGTGAGGGAGGGGTGGAAAGGGCGCGAAGCTGGTTCTTGATGGAATAGTAGCCGTCGCCGCATTTGTCCCAAGACGCATCAAACTCAAGGCGCGCGGCAAGCTTCTCGGCTTCCTTGATGGTGAGCGTGATCTCCCCCTCTTCGGATTGGATGAGCGATGAGCGGGGAGGGTGGGTGTAGAGGGGGGTAATCGTAATATCCCATGTGCGCGAGAGGCGCTCCTTGCGGTCGATAGCTTCCTGCTCAGAAAGCATGACCTCACGGCCCCACGCATCTCCCTCAAACATCCACGCCACCGGCTCGCTCTCTACCGCCGGGACATCGACAAGGGCGCTCCTGATGCGCGTCTCGCAATCCTGCTGGGCGGCGGTCGGCATTGGCAACCACTCTGTCGCCGGGTACCGTATGAAGCCATCGTGCTTGTCATAGTGCGAGAAGCCTTCGCCGTCCCAAAAACACGAGAAGGATGGGTAGCCCGGTCCTGTCCTTGCGATGAACTCCTCTCCGGTGCGAGGCGCGCTATCCATATTCCGCCACGGAAGCTCGGCCGCTTCACCGGGGCTTGCAATCCACATCCAGTGCGTGAAAGGCGCGGTGGGCCGTTCGGCGACGAAAATCTTTATGATCCATTCGCCGATTTCCATGTCGAAATAGGTTGCGAGAACTGTCGTGGAATATGGCGCGCTTTCCACGCCTTCATTCCATGCGAAGCTTGCGATAGGCCCCTCCACCACCTTCTCCTCTGCAGAGGAACGACTGTTCCAGGTAGATACGGCTTCACAAAGATCGGGAACGTCGCCGCCGGGACACGCATGGCAATCCCGGCACATGATCCAGTGGCGCGGGTTATGTTCGTTGTTGCCGCACTGTAACGCTTCACCGCCACAGAACGGGCACGGCTTCAGCTCGACAATCTCGTCGGTTACTCGCTCAGTCTTCTGCATTGCCGCCTCCGATAGTTTTGATGGGCGTGCAGAGGCAACGGGCATCGGGCCCATAGCCTGGCGTCGAACACGCATCGCATTGATAGGAAAGGTCTTCGACGATGGGGCTGCTGCTCTTTGAGTTGAGGCATGCCCCCTTGATTGCGTCCCGCTTGGCTTCGGCCATCGTGTCGACGCCTTCGGGAGACCAGCCGTCGTATAGGTAGCCGCCATCCTTCCAGCGAACTCGGATATAGAATTTTCGCTCCGGCTCACCGGGGCACGGATCGCGCTCGATCTCAATCGTCGCGCCCTTGTGGGTCCCGTGGAGGTAGCCGCGACGTTGCTCAATCACGCGCATGGGTTCCCCCTAGCGCGTCTTTCGCCGCGTGATACAGGCTCGTCCTTCGGTCAAAGGCGGGGCCGAGCGGGTGAGGAAGGTAAATGCTGGGCGTGGCGTAGAATTTCAGAGCGTCACGCAGGCGGGCGATCTCCGCGTCCTTCTCCGCCATCTCCCGCTTCATCGCCTCTGCCTGGCGGGCGAGGTCGAGGACTTCACGCATGCGGTCGGGGGAGCAAGCGGCGATGTAGGCGGCGTTGGCTCTTGCCTCGCGGTCGGTCCGAGAGCCGTTCTCGCAGTTGACGAAGCAGATGCTAAGGCCGACATCGTGCTGGCCGCGGATTCGAATATCACGGCTGTCGTTCCACGGTCCCGGCGTCACGCCTTCCATCGCCTTCGCTATGCTGTCTACGGGGGAGGAGGGGGTGGTCATGCTTCACCTCTGGACTGGTCTTTCATGTACCAATCGACAATCGCGTTGAACTGGTCGCGGGGAATGGTGACCCATTGAGACCGCCCATCGGGGAGTGCCGGCGCATGTAGCGAAACATTGTCTACATCGTTCAGGATGACCCAAACCGTGGCATCTTGCGGATGGTTGTCGCTCTCCATCGCCAATATGTCGGCGTCGGTCTTTACATCGTACGGCCTCATGCTTCACCGCCTTTTGACTGGAGGGCGCGGAGGGTTGCAAGGACGAGGGCGATGGCGAGAGATTTTG
Organism: Shinella sp. M27; assembly: GCF_049199905.1. NCBI lineage: Bacteria > Pseudomonadati > Pseudomonadota > Alphaproteobacteria > Hyphomicrobiales > Rhizobiaceae > Shinella > Shinella sp. M27. The sequence continues at coordinate 250,703 of NZ_JBLZPK010000014.1, read as the reverse complement.
ACTGACCAACAACGTGATGTTCGCCGTTCATCAGCTCGACGCACCAGCCAAGACCTCGCAACACCGGTATGTCGCCGGCGTAATCCTGGCCGATATGGTCAACGACCCATCCCGGCAGCACTCGCTCTGCCAGAGATACGGCAGCGTCGATGGAGGATGTGTAGGATGGGATGATCCCGCCGCGAAAACAGAGGTTGCGCTCTACGTCGTGATATTCCCATAGCGGTTTTTCGTCCGGGTGATCGGCCAGCAGGTTTTTGCGGGAAGCCCCCGGGATCACAGCGAGCCAGATTGCTTCATCCAGTTCCCGATCCGGCCCTTCCGCCTTCTCCAGCTTCTCTATGAGAGCCGACAGGTCCGGCCCGCCGTCTTCAATCTTCTTGCTGTCGGTGCTGGTCATGCCGAATCCCTCGAAGGCAGGCGGCCGGCAACGGCCAGGCCCTGCATGATGCGGTTCGTGCAGTAGGTGATCGCCTCGGGCTCATCGAAGTCGCTCCAGAGCCCGAAGAGGGTGTTCGCCAGCGCGTGCGGCTCGATGCCCTTGCTCTCCCAGTAGGCGCGCTCGTTCATCGCGTGCTGGGCGGCGTGTTCTTCTGGGCAAAGGGGCAGGGCGAACCGGTCCGGCGCCTTAGTCTGTTTGCCTCGACCGAAATGGCCGTGGAACACGTTGGCATAGGAGAGGTGCGCGGCCTGAACTCCCATCCGACCGGTGACGACGCACGGCAGCTCGTGGAGGAACGCGAGATAGTCGCTCCGCTTCTTCGGCCGGCGCTTTGGCGGCTCGGGATCAGTGCGGAAAGCCGCTGTGTTGATGCGCATAGCCATTACACCCTCCTCAGATCATCGAGGACGGCCTGACGCATTTCCTTGCGGGCGCGGTGGATAGCCTGGGTGCTGCCCGTACGCTTGGCGGTGGCGAGGTCTTCCGAGGCCTTCCGCCATGCCGGCAGCTTGCTCATGCCGCCGTGGCGCTTGTGAAACAGCCACATGATGTCGGAGACGATTCGAGGAACGCGGATGGCGCTGGTCATGCTGCCCTCGCTTTCGGATCCGCCCAAATGACGTCGTGGCGCGCGCCAAAGGCAAAGATGACCTCGATCAGATCCGTCATCTCTTCCTTAGACAGGTCGGACGACGACGTGCCGAGCGCAACGAAGCCGGTGCCATCGGTGTTGGGAACGAGCCGAAGCTGCTCGCTCTTCTCCCGGCGCAGCGCGTCGAGCATGACGAGCTTCCAGTCGTCGGGCGTGAGTTGCTGGCCGTGCCACGCGAGTTGCAGCGACAGATCGGTGAGCATCGCCCACATGCGATCGTTCTGCGGCGTGGTGCGCTTCGGTCCTTTGAACTCGACGCGGGTTTCCGCCGGCGCGCGGATGATCCAGTCCACCGCCTTCCGGCGAATGGCTTCATTGGCGAGGACGAGAAGGGCTCTACCCATGGTCAGCCCCCGTTGTACGGTTCGAGCTTGGCATAGGCGCGGTCGCGCATCGCGTACGCCGTGTCGATCATGTCGGCATGGCCGTTGCTCTCGAGAATGGCCGGCGCGTCGTAGTCGTTCCAAATCTCGGCGGCCGACGCAGAATCCTTCGCCGTTGCCAGCGACGTTTCCAGTTCTTCAAGGAAGTTGCCGAGGTCAAATTCAGGATCGCAGGTCGTATGCTCCGGCTCGGCTTCGATCACCTTGGCCGTCGGCGGCGCGGGCGGGGCAGGCGGCTTCGGCGGCGCGGGGCGCTCGACCGGCGTGATGTCGCGCAGCTCTTCGTGGTCGGCGATTTCGCGCGCCTCGTACTCGTCGCGGATGCCGCCCAGCACGTCGCCGAACAGTTCGCGAAGGCAGTAGCCGGCCGCGCGCCATGCAATCATACGTTCGCGGAATTTGTACCAAGGGGCGTCGTTCGGCTGGTTGTCCTTCCAGATCTTCTGGTTGTTCTCCCAAACCTGCTTGCGGATGGTCGGCCGATCGTCCCAAAGGCCAGCGCGTTCAGCCTGTGCCTGGGTGAACTCGACGCGACTTTCCTCGCCGGTATCGCTGCGCTTGGCATGGCAATAGCCGATCATCTGGCCATCACGCATTTCGTAGCCGGTTTTGAGGAATGCGACCTTGCCCGACTGACGGACGACATTGATCAGACCATCGCCGTAGAGCGCGGGCTTGCCGTTGATGACGGTAAAGCTGCGGAGGCTGACCATCGGTTTCATGCCAAGCTCGGCACCAGACATGATGCAAACCGCAACGGCAGCCGCCGCATCGTCTCCGGTCTTCTTCCCGATCAGCGCCGCCGGCGCGAGGCCGGAGGCGACGACGGCTCGGGCGACGCGCATGGTTTCTTCGAACGTCTGTGGGACGATGGCAATGACTTGGCCGCCGCCGGCCAGTGCAGGGACATGAGCGTTCATTATGCGGCCCTCTGTTCAGAACGGATCGCCATGCCGGCCAGTTCGACGCCGGAGCGCGCGGCGCGGTTGGCGAGCGTCTCGACCAGTTCGCGGATCTCGGAGCGATCCTTGAGCGCCATCAGCAGAGCATCGAAGTCCGTGATCTCGGCATAGGTGAAGGTGCGGAGAGCAACGCGCGCACCGGTGCGGCCGGCGCTGGTGTTGCGAGCCTGCGCTTCGCGCTCGGCATCGGCTGCTTGCTGTGCGAGCCGATCAGCCTCGGCCATGCGATCGTTATGTTCGGCGATGGCCGCAGCGTCGGAAATGCCGTCGGCAACCTTCTTGGCCGCAGCCTTCTCGGCGGCGATGCGCGCCTCTTCGGCTTCGCGGGCAATGCGGTCAGCTTCCTCGCGTGCCTTGCGCTGGCGCTCCTGCTCACGGCGCTGCTGCTCCTGCAGGTAGGCGTCCAGGTGCCGCTTGAGCTTCTTGCTCATGTCGACCGGCTCTTCCTTGAGGCCGCGCCACTTGTCGTCGACGCGTCGGCCCTCGTCGAGCGACGGCTGCTTCTCGACCTTGTGCAGGTCGGCAGCCTTCTTCGCGATCATGGCGAGCCGCTTCGACCAGATCGCGGCCTTGTCGGCCTGATCCTGCGTCGTGATCGGCGTCGTCATGAACGCCTCGGCCTGTTCCTTCTCGGATTGGTATTCGAGTGTGAGCGCTTCGAACGGGTCGGCCGGCAGGTTATGGCCGATGGTCGGCGCCGGCGGCTCATCGTCCCAGCCCGCGCCTTCGATTGCCTTCTGGTACGCCTCGTAGGATACGGGGTGCGTTCGGCAGAAGTTCCAAGCGTCGGCGGCGTCGACCATACGCTCGCCGCGCATCGCGTGCCACTGTCCGTTCTCGAACCAGAGAGCGACGGGCTCCCACTGGCCACCTTTGAAACGCGTGCGGTAATAGCCCTGCTCGGGCTGGCCTTCATGCATCGGGCCAATGTTGCCAGCGAGCGCGGCCTGCCACCAAGCCCATGGGTTTTCCTGAGACATGCTTTGCTCCTTAGATTGTGGCTGGCGCGACCTGCGCGCCGAGGCCGACGATGATTGCGAAAACGATGAAGGCGAGGATGGTGAGACCGATCGCGGTGTCGCGCGCCGTCTCCGGGTATCCGTCCAGCGGGCCGGGGTGGTTCGTCCCGCGAAAAGTGCCGAGATCAAGCGGGGCCTGAACCTTGCAGGGGACGTTGGAGGCGATGCAGGAGCATTCGCCGGCTGGGTTGAGGTCGCAGCGGTCAAGCATGAACCACCTCGCGATTGCGCTGGACGAAAACGCCTGTGTAGGTTTCGACGAGGAAGGCATCGTCAGAAGCCGACAGGATCGCGTCGGCGACGGCCTTCTGGTGCTCGGCGTGCGAGCGGATCATCGTGATCATTTCCTCGCGGGTCCTCCGGCCGTGGTCGGCGAGGCCGACATGCTTGGAACCGGGCAGGCGGATACTGGTCATACGGTCAGCCATCGCCATCACTCCGCAGCTTCGAGGAAGCGAACCGGCTCGATGACCGGCAGGCTCAGGCATTCCCGCACACCGAGCCACTTGCGTGCATTGCGTTCAGCTTCGGAAAGACCCACGAGCTGCGAGCGATACGGGATGGGGTTCATTTCAGTGAAGGCGGAAACATTGGCGCCGATCTCTTCGGCGCGGACGATGTTCGCGTAGTTGCGGCGCATCTCTGCGAGGTATTCCGCAGCGCGGACGGAGGCGTCACGACCACGGCGACCGTCACCACGGATGGCGCTGATAAGCGTGCCGATCCGGTTCGTCGTCAGGCGAAGGCCAGTGGCAATGCGGTCTGCTTCGGTCTGCATGGGTGGCTTCCTCAGGTGATCGTCTTCGATATCCGCCGCATGGGAGAGGCGGATGCCGAAGGGGATCAGGCGTCGATGCTGACGATGCAGGTGTTGACGTCGGTTCCGCTGGACTTGAACGACCCTTCGGGCAGGCGCTTGATGGTGCCGCCGTTCGCCGCGACGAACTCGCGGAACTCAGCCGTAAGCTTGTTGTCGCGGAACGTGACGCTCGCCGACATGATCGCGACGAGGCGGCCGCCCGGCTGCAGGAACTTGAAGGCGTGCATGACGTGGCGGATGTCATGCTGCTTCGCGAAGGGCGGGTTCATCACGACGCGATCAAACGCCTTGATCGGCTCGGCGGCGAGAAAGTCACCGATGTTCAGCGGGTAATCCGTCAGCTTTTCGGCACGTTTAGCGTCGATTTCCCAGCAGGTTACGTGCGCGCCGGCCTGACGGGCAGCGGCGGCAATGCGACCGATGCCAGCGCTGGGTTCAAGGACGGACATGCCGGCCTGAACGTCTGCGAGATCAACGACGGTTTCGGCGAGCTCGGAAGGCGTGTCGAACTGGCCAAAGTCCTGCTTGGTGCGGCTGTACTCGCCGGTGAGGATGATCGGTTCCAGAGCGTCATTGGCATCGCCTTCGAAGACGTGCGCCTTTGCCGAACGGTTCCACTTGCCGCCAGCGGCCTGCAAGACCTTGTCGGTCTCGGTGTAGAGTTTGCGGTCAAGCTGACCGGTGAGGAAGACGCGCGAGCCCTCCACAACGGCGGCGTCCAGAACCTTCAGCACATTCTCGGCAATTTGCGGCATTCCCTTACTCCTCGTCTTTCCCGGTGGTCGGGAGGTGATGAGGAGAAATTACCGAAATGGTAAGTAACCGTCAATAAGCAAATTGCCGAATTGGTAATTTTGTTGAGCGGGTGCCGAAACTAGCCAGAATCGCGCCCACGAAAAAGCCCGCCGGTGAGGGCGGGCAATAAATCATTTCGGTCTCAAGCGTTGTTTGGAGGTGGCGACTCGAGAGCCCGCCGGACAACCAGAGAGCCAACGCTTTCTACCCCTGCACCGTCCACTATCACTTGTATGTCGACTATCCCGTCTTGCTTAGCTTCAATGCTAAGGCCCGTAGGATAAAGCACTGCAGGCAGGTTTGGATCGGTAACATTCATGTCAAATGTGGCAGACGAAACCGTATGTTGCTCTCCCGGTTTCCCATACAGAACCAAAAGCTCGATCTTGTGTACCCCTGCGTGAAGCCCAAATATTTCGATATAAGTGCCCAGATGAACGTGTGTGGCGGCGGCGGCGATCTGCGCACTACCCGCATAAACTCCTATAAGAAGAAACTTCCCATTGTGCTCGACTCTTATGTCGTCACAGTAAAGAATTCGCGCGGCTACCACTTCTGGGTTCCTTGTACTCGGTTCACCACAGGCACAGAGATCTCATTATTAGCGCTCGGCGACCTCGCCTCGCGCTCAGACGTTTGCCATTTCTCTTCGCGTTGTACGAAGTAATTGCGAGATGCTGATGCATCCTTTCGGCGCATTGAGAATTCGATGTCTGCGTCAAGCGCCCACGCTAAATCCGCAATCGATCTCAGGGTCAGGTTCGTAGCTCCAGTCAACCGCCGATTTAATGCAGCTTTATCTACGTCGAGCATCTGAGCGAGCTTACGCTGCGTCATTCCTTCAGTTTTCGCCGCCTCAGTAAAGGCATTCTGTATCTCACGATGCACCTTAGCGACAAACCGGCCGTTCTTCCGCTTCCTGTCGCTAGTTGGCATCCGATAGGACGTCGTCATAATTGTAACTCTCAATGCTTTTGGGTTCGTCGAGATCAAGCTGAGTTCGTATGAAGTGCGTGCGAGCCATATAGGCGCCGTATGCATTTTTTAATTCAATCTCGTCCTTCGTATCTCCGTAGCAACATATGAAAACGTCTTTCTCCGGCACCCAACCAAATATTCGAACATCCAATGTTTTAAATTCCCAAATATGGAGGTCTGGTGTCCTATGAAGTTTTTTAAAGCGTAGGTCTGGGTCCATATCCGAGCCGATTACGTATTCGTGAAAGCACGCGTCAACTTGTTCGTCTGGTTCGATGTCGCCGCCAGGTATCGTCGTTTCTAGAGCCGGTAAGGTGTCATTTAGCCACGCAACGAATTCTGGGGTCCCATACAGGGTGCGCCAAGCTTGTTCCGCCCCATCAAGCTCGACTTCAATTTTTACAAGCTGATCGTTTTCAGCCAGCTCTAACAATGTTGCCATATAAGTCAACAAACTCGTGTGAACAATTGGTTAAACGCTGAAATTTCCGAAGCCTCTCGGCAGTATTCAGCCGCCGAGCGTTGCACGCGGTCCCGCGCCTTGATGCACGATACAGATCTCTTTGACACGCCCGTCACGCAAGATAGCGTGATTCCGCCTCGGTACAAGAAAAAGCGACTCCCAATGCGTGCAATCGCAATATCTGGTAGCCGTTAACGAGTATGACTATTTTCCTAATTATGTTCTTGTTCTGTTCACGTTTTCGAGTCATGCTAAGGCCAGTTCAAAAGCCCAAGGAGCATGAACATGGCAGAGTTTTTCGTGGTTCAGTCCTTCTCACCGGCCAAGCGCGGCATGAAGGCCGATATCGCGGTCCAGGCAAATAGCGTGATTCAAGCCCGCCGGATGGCCGAGCGGCTGGCGCTGACCAAACCCATGGTGTTCGCAACAGTGATGGAAGGCGATCCTGAGAGCGGGGATTTCGGAGAGCCGAAGCTAATCTACTTCCATGGCGACGAGAAGCCGGAGGAAGTCGGCAATATGCAGCCCATCTAGGAGGGCCGCACGTATCATGGCGATCGTCCACCAGATCAGGCGAAAATACGATACCAAGGCTGAGGAGATCGTCGCTGAACTCCTCTATGGCCCCGGTGTCGGGACTGAACAGGAGATGCAAACTGTCATTAAACGGAAGGCGGCCGAAATCTCGATCGCCATGGCGATTCTACATGGTGGGGAATGGCGAGTGCAAATCGACCATGAGGAGCCGTTCGTCCATATCACTCGGCGTCTGAAACGTAACCGTCAATCAACCGCCACACGTGGCTGACAGCTTCGTCAGGAAGGCCCTCAATTCGCTTTAGGAGGGCTTTCACCTCGGCTTCGCCGGAGACTTTCCCGTTTCGCCCCGGTGGCTGAAACAGTTCCCAGATCGGTACCTCAAGCGCGCGTGCGAATGCATGCAGCCAGTCAAGATCAAGACCGCGCTGCCCACTCAGAAGCCGCGACACGTTAACGTCGCTCGTGCCGATAGCTTCGGCTACGTCTTTGTTCTTGAGCCCGCGAGCCTCCATCAACTCTCTGATGAAGATGCCTTTTGGCTCCGATGCCGTCTTCGTGTTTGCCATGTTGGCAATCTACTTTTCGGGCATTTGGCACAGAATAGCCAAAATGGTAATTTTCTCCGTTGACTGAAATTGCCAATATGGTAATTTCGCGCTATGGAAAAGATCAGGACATGGCGCAAGGCGCGTAAACTCAGCATCGAAGAAGCCGGTGATCTTGTCGGCGTGAGCGGCGTGCAATGGTCTCGATACGAGACTGGCAAGCGCCGGATCCCGGCTGAAAACCTGCAGGCCGTTTCCGAGGCCACGGGCATTCCCCCTCATGAGCTTCGCCCCGATCTCGCTGGGCTTGTCGCGCAGCCTGGGGCCGCCGCATGAGCCCCGAGGCCATCACCGTCATAGACGATCAGGTACACTCCGCCTTCATGCGCTGGCTGAACCTCGAAGAGGAGGTTTAGCCGATGCGCGACTTCGATAGCCCTTCCGAATTCGCCCACCGAATGAGCAACCACGACGCCGATGTCCGCAGCCTCCTGGGTCGCCTTGTCGCCATTGAAGAGCGCATGGACGAGCAGAACCGGTTGAAGAGCCTCGTCTTTGCCGAGGCGCGCGTGGCGAACATCGATATCGCGGCATTGAAGGCGGTCGTCCGCATCAACCGCTCGCTCTCGTACAGCAACTCCTCCGATCTCGAAGGGCTCACCGGTCAGGTGAAGCGATACCTCGATCTCGTCAACACGAAGCCGGGAGCCTAACCCATGTCCGATGCAAACCCAGTAGCCCGTGACCAGCTTCGCGCCTTCATCGAGCGTATCGAACGACTTGAGGAAGAGAAGAAGACCATCGCCGATGACATCAAGGATGTCTACGGCGAGGCCAAGGGTACCGGCTTTGACACCAAGGTCCTGCGCAAGCTCATTTCCATCCGCAAACAGGATCGGGATGAGCGCGCCGAGCAGGAAGCTATTCTCGACATGTACATGATCGCTCTCGGCATGGTCGACGAACCGGCCGGCTATGACGAGCCGCGCAAGTCCGCGCCGGTCGAGCGTCAGCCCGCCATGGCCCTGCGGTCGGACGGCGGCCTGTCCATCCTCACCAAGCACGAAGACATCAGAACTTCGGACGGCTCGCCCTCCGTCTCCTCCTCGTCGACGACGCGCGAGGCCGAAGAAAGCGTCGTTTCCAATAACAGCCGGCCCGCAGCCTTGGCGGTTTCCGGTGGCGAACCGAGCATACCAAGTCCCGATGCCGGCGGCGAAAAAATGGATGCGGTTCAGCGCACTCCAGGCCGGTCCGACGAAACGTCGGCATACTGCAACGCCCAATCGGGGCAAGCCACCAATACCATTCCCCAATCGGACGACGGCGCAATCGCTGCAGTGAACGGCAAGGCCGGACTGGCGAACGCCGATGGCGTTGAACCGTCGTCGTCCGACCGCCCGGCCGATCAACCTCTCAAAGGAGGCGATCATGAAGTAACCGGTATCTCCATGGGAGAACGGGATATCCCGACCTCGAACACAGGGGAGGGCGCCGCATGCGCTCTCGCCGCAAAATCCAGCATCCGCCCGCTCTGCCGGAATCCCGGCGAGACGTGCGGCGGCTACGGCCGGAAGCATTGCCGCGCCTGCGAAATGGCAGCGGCTGAACTGGAGGCAGCAGAATGACCGGGAAATCTTCATGGTGGTCTCGGGCCTCGACTGAACAGAAGCTCGCCCAGATCGACGGCGGCATTGAGTGCTTAATGTCCGCCCGCCACATCGCCATGAACCTCGGCGCCGAGCGGGAAGAGGTTTTGTCTTTCGGCGCCTACCATGGCCGCCGCTTCAAATCCCGAAACACAGTTGCCGCCGCGCGCCGTGCTGGCGCCATCGGCGGCATGGTGAAGGCCCGCCAGTGCGGCAAGCCCGACTACGAGATGGTCGCCGCTTTCGACATTTTCGGCGCCGGCCAATCCGAGCGACCGATGTTTGACGAGGTGCTGGCATGACCCAGGCTCCGCGATTTCGCGTCACCCACACCGAAGACGGCACGGTCATCATTGTCGATACCGATACCGGGAAGTCCGCTTCTGGTCGGAACCGTTCCGAGGCGGAAGCCAACCTCAGGAGCGCATCATGAACTGGATCGTCTGGGGCATCGTCGCTTTCGTAATTCTCTGCGGTGCGTGCGCCTTGGCCTTCGAATGGGCCGGTCGAGACGACGAGCGCAACGAGTATTCCGGCGCCGTCGAAGGCGACCAACTCCATTTCAATCGGCAGGCTTATCCCCACCCGGCGGCCGATTGAACGGCCGGCGCGCTCGCTCCTCCTCCCTCGGCGCGCCGGCCAACACCTTCATCCTTGGGTAATCGCCTCGAAGCCGCAGAACGACTGCGTGCACGGCATCTCCCAACGGAACGAACGAGGACGCCGAAGCCGAGGAAACCCCGGCGCCCTCTGAACCCTCAGCAGCCAATGCGGCGGCACTGCGAGGGAATGGAATTAGACGGTTCGACCCAGGCGGGCCGGACGAGATGGCTTCACAAGAGCCGGCAAGCTCATCGGAGCCATCTCGTTTCTCAGTAGTGATCCTGTCCATGACAGTTCTCCTTAAGCACGAGAACAATGGCACAGGAGGCCGACACGGTGGCGTCAAACGACCGCAAGAATTTGTCGAAGAACGACAAGGAAGGTTCAAGCAGGAAGAAGGGCATGACTGACATTTGTGCGGCCCAAAATCTACTCAGAGACGCTTTCCCGGTGCGGCGATACGGGAAGGTAGAGGCCGCATTCTATGAGGCGCATCGATTTATCAGCCGCCGCGTTCGGAAGGACTTCACCATGCGTCGGGTTCGCTCGATCTGGGAAGGCAAGGCGCGGCGGATCGACAGTGAAGAAATGGACGCCCTTCGGGCAGCTCTGGTCGAGGAGAGCAGACGTGAACAGCAAGAACTTACCGCCCGTCTGGCTTCGCTGGATGAAAAGATTGCCGCTTTTGAGGCGGCTGCGCATCGCGAAGCGCTGGCGCGACCGTTCTCGGAAATGGGCCGATAGGGCCGACTGGATCGTGGGGGATTGAGCATGCTGCAGAACAATGCACCGTTGATCGTTGACAGCTTTGCCGGCGGCGGCGGCGCGTCCACCGGTATCGAGATGGCCCTTGGCCGCTCGCCGGACATCGCGATCAACCACAACGCCGATGCCTTGGCGCTGCATGCGGCAAACCACCCCGAAACACTGCACCTGTCGGAAAACATCTTCAAGGTTGATCCGCTGGATTACGTCGCCGGCAAACACGTCGGCCTGGCTTGGTTCTCGCCTGACTGCAAGCACTTCTCGAAAGCCAAGGGCGGCAAGCCGGTCGAGCGCAACATCCGAGATCTGGCGTGGGTGATCGTCCTATGGGCCGAGCGCGCAAAGCCCGACGTCATCATCATGGAGAACGTCGAGGAGTGGAAGGAATGGGGGCCGCTCATTGAAACCGAGCGGGGCCTGATGCCATGCCCCGACAGCCGAGGCCAGACCTTCCAGAAATGGTGCAAGGCGATGAAGCGGGCAGGCTACAAGCTCCAGCACCGCGAGCTTCGCGCTTGCGACTATGGCGCGCCGACAATCCGCAAGCGCCTCTTCGTCATCGCCCGCCGCGACGGCCAGCCGATTGTCTGGCCCGAGCCGACGCATGGTGCGCCGACGGATCGCGAAGTCATCGCCGGGCGGAAGCAGGCTTGGCGCACGGCCGCCGAGGTCATTGACTGGTCTCTGCCGTGCCCGTCGATCTTCGACACGTCAGACGAGATCATGAGCAAGTTCGGCTTGCGCGCGATCCGCCCGCTGGCCGACGCCACCATGGCCCGCGTCGCGCGCGGCACGAAACGCTATGTTCTCGACGCTGCGCGACCTTTCCTTGTGAACCTGACGCATGGCGTTCGCACAGAGGATCTAGACCGGCCGTTCAACACCATCACCGGAGCACATCGGGGCGAAAAGGCGGTCATCTCGCCCTCGCTCACGCGCTTCAATACCGGAGCGACCGGTAGCGCGATGGATGAGCCCGTGTCGACGATCACGGCCAACAGCTACATCAAGAAGCCGGGCGGCGCTGCGCCACTGGGTATGATCGCCCCTTCGCTCATGAGCATGAAGGGCAAAACCCGCCGAGACCGGCCCGTCACGGAACCGCATCCGGTCGTTCTCGCCAAGGGCGAACATTCAGCCGTGGTCGCGCCACACCTCATGACCATGCGGAACTCCGGCAAGCCGTTCAACGGCGCTGACGAGCCCTCCCACACGATCACTGCCGGCGGCGCTGGCCTGTCGCTCGTCGCCCCGGTCCTGACCTATGCGCAGCAGGGCGGCGCGAACCGCTCGGTCGAGGATCCACACCACACCATCACGGCCAGCAAGAAAGACCAGAACGCCGTCATTATCCCGACCCTTGTCGGTTGCGGCGGCCGGGCCGGTCAAAGCCGCCCGCGCGGCGGCGATGAACCGCTGGCTACGGTTACGGCCAAGGCCGATGTTTGCACGGCCGCAGTCTTCGTCGCGCAGCACAACAACGACAGCCGCCGCATCGGGGGCGTGAACCCCGGCCGCGAGGCGTCCGAGCCAGTTTCCACCGTCACGGCGACCGGCGCACAGCAGGGCGTGGTCTCGGCGTTCGTCTCTCGCCAGTTCGGCCAGAGCGTCGGCCATGGGGTCGACGAGCCGTCGGCAACCGTGACGGCAGGCGTCAATAAGTCGGCCGTGGTCGCCCCATTCCTGCAGGCATACTACGGGACCGGTGATGGCGGTGAAGAGAACCAGCCGGCTCGGACGATCACGACGAAGGATCGCCATGGCCACGTCGAAGCTGTACTTAGCGCGCCGCCGTTCACCGAAGACCAGCACGACCGCGCCCGCGAGGTTGCCGCCTTCCTTCGTTCCTACGGTTTCTGGGATGATCGCGAATTTGTCACGCTGACCGTTGGTGATGCTGAGTTCGTCATCGTTGATATCGGCATGCGGATGCTGAAACCGCGCGAACTCTATTCGGCTCAAGGCTTTCCTGCCGATTACAAGATCGACGCCGACACCAACGGCCGTCCGTTCCCCAAGAACGTTCAGGTCTCCTGCGTCGGAAACTCGGTTTCGCCGCCGGTCGCCGCCGCCATCGTCGCGGCGAACTGCCAGCACATTTCCCAATTCAAGGAGGCAGCAGAATAGCCATGGCGCAGCATCTCCTTTTCAGCGAGCATATGACTGCCAAGGAAATCCATCGCCCGATCGCCGACACCTATCTCGGCCAGGCCCATATCGCCGGCACGGGACCTGAAGGCCGCACCTGCCGTGAATGCCGGTTCTGGCATGCGTGGAAGTGGCGCAAGCTGGTAGGGGGGGGCAAAGAGCGCGTAGCCACCGATCCCGGCTATTTCGGCAAGAAGCACAAGCTGACGCCTCTCGGTCTGAAGAAGGCGAAGTGCAACCGGCCTATCCTGAACAAGGCGAACCGGCTCATTCCCCATTGCGCCAAGGCTTGCCGGCTTTTCGAGCCGGCCGAGCGTCCGTTGCCAGAGCGGAGGCCGGATAATTGACCGACGCGGAACTTCTCCGAGAAGAAATCGCTGAGCTCGAGGCGCAGATTTTCCGCCTCAGGGGAAGCATGGGCAAGGCCGACAACGGCGTGAAGCTTCAGAGGCTCGCCATTGTCACGCGCCTTTGCAACCGCTGCAAACGCGCGCTGGCGAATCTGTCAGCGCGCGGGGAGGCGGCATGACCTTACGGATGAACGGATGCGGAAAGCTTTTGCAGCCGATGCTTTGTGTCGAGCATCTGAATACCAACCGAAACCTCCGCGGTGTTCGGCCAAACACGTATCAGCTCATTCCCGCTAGCAGCGGATATTTTCAGCTGCAGCACGTGCGGCCCTTCTTGGTTCCGATCCTCCCAGCCTCTGAGCGGGAAGGGCCACCTCGCTTTAGCAAGCTCGACCACTCGGTCATCGAGCTTAAGCTCCATGACGCCCATCGCGTTTCCTACGTTCAGCCTTATGGACTTTATGAAGACCGCACGTCTGTTCCAGTTCACAATTCGGACGACCATTTCGGTGGGATCATCAAGGTCTGGCGTGACGTCCATTGTAGGAGGGGCGTCGCCAAGCATGAAGTCCGTTTGCTTCCGCTGCTGGCTGAGCTGTCTCCAAGTCAGCCCTACAGCGACACCCGCCGCGATGAAACCTGCCCATCCGCTTGTTGCGCTGAGCCAACCTTGGACGTTGCAGTCTGGTTCGTCGCACAGTGGCCACTCTGGCCAGTTTGCGAGCTCTGGCAGGAACCGCATGAAAAGTATGAACATGCCGAGCGACAGGACCGTAAGCACAGTTACGCAGAAACGCTTGTCACACATGAAAATCCCCTGTTTGCCACCTGCGGATTAACACCTCACCGCTGTTCGTTACGCAATAGTTCAGATTGCCAGGTGGCGGCATGACCTTCACTGCCGCCTTTGCCCTTCACGGCCCCGACGTTCTCCAGCTTGCGGAAGTCCTCCGCATCCGCGACCAGGACGCCGACCGTCTCAAGAACTACATGATGGATTACAAGCCCCTGACGCCTCGCCAGCAAAAGCACATCAATCAAAGGTGCAGGCAGATGGTAGCGCGTCACGCGCTCAGGCTTGTGCGCGAGAAAGCCCAGGTGGCAGCATGAGCATGCCCCGCCACAACGCGAAACGTGATGCCTCCGAGCCGGCGATTGTAGCCGTGCTGGAGCGCGTCGGCTTTAGCGTTTATCGCCTCGACAAGCCGGTAGATCTCCTCTGCGGATTCCGCGGCCGAAACTACCTCGTCGAGGTGAAGACCGGCACAAAGGGTTATGGCAAAGGCCTAAACGCCAACCAGAAGTCATTCGCTGACGATTGGCGCGGCTCACCCGTGTTCACGCTTCATAGCGTCGATGATGCCGTGGCGTTCTCCCAGTCGGTCGCGCGGGGGGAAGCCTCATGAGCGGCGTCATATGGTCAAAATTCTTCTGGCAGGATTGGGAGACCGATCACGCCGTTCGCCTTAGCTCCTTCGCGGCGCAAGGCCTCTGGATGCGCATGCTCTGCATTGCGGCAGCACACGACCCGATCGGCTACGTCGCGGTAGCAGGCAAGGGTCTCGATGAAACCGGGCTCGCTCTTTTGACCGGGCGCCAGGAATCCGAGATCGCTTCCCTGTTGGGCGAACTGGAACGAAACGGCGTGTTCTCCCGCGATCGGCAAGGTCGCATCTACTCCCGGAGAATGATCCGGGACGCGCGAAAAGCCGCTACAGCGCGAAACAATGGCAAAAAGGGCGGCAACCCAAGCCTTTCAAATCCTTCGGGAAATTCCGCGTCGGATAAGGGTAGGGATATGGGGGAGGATAAGCCCCATAAGCCAAGAGCTAAGAGCCAGTCAGAAAAATTAAGAAATTTTTCTTCCGGCGCTGGCGCGCAAAAAAAATCCGACATCATCGAACTGAAGGAGGCTTTCATCGATGGCTGATCTCGTCCCTGCTGACGTCTTCGAGCGCCTTCCCGAGCGATATCGCCGACGGGCGAGGGAGATCGCGGCGCGTGTCGCTGAAATCGATATGCTGCTTCGGCGCTGCGATACGGGAGCCCTGCGTGATGCCGCCGTCCGATTGCGGGGCCAGCTTCGACCGCAGCCGGACGTCGAGATGGCCGATTTTGCCAGAGAGTTCAAAACGGCGTGCGGAGACCTTCCGGAATGGGCGGTATCCGAAGCGACGAACGACTTCCTCGCCGGTCGTGTCGAGAACCACACCGGCCAGTTCATGCCGACCTGCGCAGAATTCGCGCGACATGCCAGGGCGATCATCGCGCCATTCGTCGGCGAGAAGAACGGGCTGCGCAACGAGGCGGAGCGCTTGTTCGAGCGAGCCGAGGACGAGGCACGTCGCGCGGCGCTCGCCGTCGAGCGCGCCGACCCAGATGTTCGCGCTCGCGTTCGCGCCATGCTCGCCGCCGCCAAAGCTGGCGCACCGCTGCCCGTCACCGGCCGCGCGCACATCGGCACGACACCCGAAACCAAAGCCGAATTGGACAAGCTGCGCGTTCGCCGCCCGCACGTCTCGAAGCTCCCGGAAACCCGCCTTGTGAAAGGAAAACGGTCATGAACATCCAATCCAAACCTGAGACCTACATCACCAAGAAGGGCGTCCCCGCAAAGCGGATCACGTTCGAATGGACAGAGGAGAAGATCGCCCTGGCCGCCAAGATGTGGGCGGAGGGCTTCACCTGCCCGGCCATCGCAGAGCGACTTGGCGTGGCACGGGGCAGCGTCTCCGCCGTTGCCAGCAAACATCGTCACCGCTTTCCGAGCCGGCTCAACACCGGCAGAAAGTCAGAAGACGGCCGCCACGTCGAAGTGCCCGAATATTGGCTTAAGCAGGCTGCGGGGCTCTGGATGGGCGGCGCCAACGCTAACAAGATCGCCGAGGTGACGGGCGTCAAGCCGAGCACAGCCTATACGCGTATCGCGACCCGGCCCGATCTTTTCCCAGAGCATCGCTTGCCCGAACCGGTGCGGTCGGTCCGGAACGAAACCAATCTCGGCGACAACATCGTCATCCACCACGTCAAGCGGACGTACGTCACTGGTGAGGTCCACACCATGCCGCGGGTTTCCATGCTCTGCGGCGAGGGGAGATGAGAATGAGCAAGATCGAGGAAGTCGCCAAGGCGATCTACGAGGCCGACGACGTGTGGAGCGAGGCATTCCCATGGCCGGCGATGGGGTCGAAAGAGCAATCGGCTGACAACTATCGCCGCATAGCGCGCGCAGCGGTCGATGCGCTGCGGGAGCCGACCACCCAACATGGTCCTGAAGGGCCTTGTCCGCAGCGAGCGCGACGACATCGCGCTTACGCTTGAAGAGGTCGAAGAAATCTGGCGGGCGATGATCGACGACGCACTGACCACGAACTGAACGGCGGCAACACGAGGAACAAGACCATGGCAAGCAATGAACGTTGGTACGCTGTGAAGACCCGGCCGGGAACACAGCGCCAGGCCAAGCCCAGGGTAGGCGAGGCGGCCGACCGCAAGGGCGAATTCATCATCGAACGCAATCTCCGCGACGCCGGGTTCGATATCTTCATGCCTTCGACTTATCGCGAGATCCGCCACCACAAAACGGAAGAGTTCATCGTTAAACGCTTCCCCCTCATGGTCGGCTATTCGTTCGTCAATGACCCGCACAGCTTCTGGGCACTGTCCGAATGCGAAGGCGTTTCCTCCATCCTCGGAATCGCAGGCATGCCGATGCGGATCAGCACAGGGGATGTGAAAAGCATCCGCGACGCCGAGGAGCGCGAGGTGGAGCAGATGGAGCGCCGCCGGCTCGCTCGCATCCAGAAGGAAAGGCAGCGCGACCGGAAGCTGACGCGTCGCGAGGCGAGGGAGCTTTTCCCGAAGAACCGCCGCGTCACCGTCGGCGGCCATGGGTATCTCGCGGGCATGAGCGGCTTCGTCACCGACGCTACCGGCCGCAATACCATAAAAGCAGTGATTGAAACCCTGAACGGCCTTATCCCTGTAGAGCTTGATATTGCCGACTTTGCCGAAGCAGTGTAGAAAGGTTCCACAAGGCTGATTTATGGGATGTTCAGAGCGGTATCGCCGGTCCCCAGACGGGTTTCGCCTCCCGGTCGCGTAGCGTTATTTTGCCGAAAACCAAGGGGAAGCCGCTGCGCCCCGCACACCCAAGTGACGGATACGCAACTGTCACCAGCGGCCAAGCCGGGAGGGTAGCCCATTCTTCGTGCCTAGACATTCCTTCCCGACCCATCCACGATCGCATCATGGCGAAGTATCATGTTGGCAATTGCCCTGCTTGTCGGAATGGTCGGCTGTTCCTCTTCCGAGAGGTCGAT
>NZ_JBLZPK010000014.1:199663-233242 GCF_049199905.1 Shinella sp. M27 | reverse complement strand
TGTCGGAATGGTCGGCTGTTCCTCTTCCGAGAGGTCGATACCGGCGATGTATACGGACATTGTGAAGAGTGCGAGCAAGGCTTCCGTAGCCCGGATGAGATCGAGGCAAACAGTGGTTTTCTGACGCTGCTCAACGATTCCGAGGCCGATTGGGCCACCGAAGAGGAAATAGGACGCACCGTCTGGGCGAACTACAAGATTTCCTCCGCAGGAGAGGGGGAGTAGGCCTCCTTCCCGACCCCATACGGCATAGCCGCGACAGAAAGCACGTGAGGTCTACTAGCCCCCGACAAACTTCTTGAACCAAGCGGCGGGGTGTTCCTCTGGATTGGCAAAAGTCCAGTCATTAGTCGGCTTGATTTCGCAGACAACGATACCATCGTCGCCATCCATGTGCTTACGCAGCAATGTCACGATATCATTCGAATTCCCCTTGAGGTTCCCAAGCCAGAAGGATTTCAGCGGACGGATGCAGCCCCATCCTCTTAGCTCCTTGATGAGGGCGTCATAGTTCTTCACCTTACGAAGGTCGTAACTGATCATATATGCGGGCATGCCAGTCTCCTTTCTTGGTTGAGAAGGAGATCGCAATACACGGCGAGCGTTCGGTCAAGCGTTTCCGGCAGAAACCGCCAGAAACCATAGTTGTTCGACTTTTCCACAGCCGTCCATTGCCACCTAACCCCTCCACCCCAGCAGAAAGGAACCAGCATGCGCATGATCCGAAGTCTTGTCTGTGCCGGCCTCGCCCTTGCGGCCATGGCCCTGTCTTTCGCCGCACCGTCGATCGCGGCCACGCCGCCTGACCCCGGCATCTATCAGCCGATCAAGGCCAGCCTCGATGCCCCGGCCGTCCTGCAGGTCTATGACGATCACGTCGCGCTGACCTGCGTGGCCCCGGCTGCCATCATCAGCGCCGCCGCCGGCCGAAGTTCTCTCCCGACCGATGCGCGCCTGAACATCGCCGACGCGACCGGCATCCGCCTCAACCTCATCGAGGTCCGAAGTCGCTGCTGATCCCGCATGCCTGAAACGAGAGCCGGGCTTAGTTGCCCGGCTGCTCCCAATAATATTCTGGAGCATCTCCGTACGGTGTTTTGCATTCGGGGCATGCTAAGTCACTACCAAATTTCGGCCTTGATAAGCGGTGTAATTTTCCTGCGCTAACTTCGCAACGAGGGCAAAATGGAAACCCTTTTGGCGTCCCGTCCGGTAGCGTTTCGAACTTAAATCCCCTGACGTCGACTAAAGTGGCCTTGAACGCGAAGGTCTCTTTTAGCCGGGCAATCTCGAGATCCTTGGCGCGCATTTCCTCCCGTGCATCCACAAGTGCAATGCGAACATCAGCCAAGTTGCTGATCACGTCCGCCAGTTTTGCTTTCATCTCGGCTTGATCAAGGCCCTTGTCGATTTCCCGCAGGTCCTTTGCCACACCAACTGCGGTCGCTACTGCCGATAAGGCCCCTGCCCAATCCATTCGCCCCTCCCAAGGTTAGCCCTTGCCAGTCCTGAAAAATGCCCGGCATGAGAACGTGTCTCAATCTTTGAATTTAATCAAAGGAAATCAAAATGGCCCGTGGCGGTAAACGTGACGGCGCCGGCCGTCCCGCCGGCGCGATTACTCAGCGCACAAGAGAGGTCGCTGAGCGTTCGCTTGCGACCGGCATGTCGCCGCTCGACGTGATGCTCGAAAATATGCGGCACTTCCAGCAGGTGGCCCTCGACGCCGAAGCAACCCTCGAAGGCCTCACGGCCGAGGAGTTCTCGGACAAGGTCCCGAGTGACGCCACGCCCGAGCAACAGTTCAAGTTCCTGCTCGCCGAAGTGAAAAAGACCGCTGGGCTCCGCCAGATGGCGCAGGACGCTGCCCGCGATGCTGCACCGTACGTCCACGCCAAGCTGGCTTCTGTGGAACACTCCGGCCCCAACGGCTCGCCTATCGCAATCAGCGTCTTGGCAGAGGATGCCAATCTGTGATGCATGGAACCAGCAAAGCTTACGGAGAAGCAGCGAGAGGCTAACCGTCTGCTGGCCGGCCCGGCCCGCAACATCATGCTCAGGGGTGGTTCCCGCTCAGGCAAGACTTTCGTACTGGTGCGGGCGCTCATCCAGCGCGCTATCAACGCTCCCGGCTCTCGTCACGTCATCTTCCGCTTCCGGTTCAACCACGCCAAGACATCGGTGTGGTCCGACACTCTACCCAAGGTCCTGTCGCTCTGCTTCCCGTCACTTAAGGTCAGGTTCGACAAGACGGATTTCTATGTCGAATTGCCGAACGGTTCGGAAATCTGGATTGGCGGCCTCGATGACAAGGAGAGGGTCGAAAAGATCCTCGGCCAAGAATACGCCACTCTCTATTTCAACGAGAGCAGCCAAATTCCATGGGCTTCGGTCGAAACGGCGATGTCTCGTCTGGCGCAGAAATGCAAACTGGCGCCAGCGATCGCTCTGGCCACGGGCCGTGCCTTCCTCACGCTGAAGGCCTATTTCGACTGCAACCCGCCATCCAAGCTCCATTGGAGCTACCAGATGTTCCGGGCAAAGATGAAGCCAGGCACCAAGGAGGCGCTGGCTAAGCCGGAAGACTACGTAGAGATGCAGGTCAACCCTGCCGACAACGTCGACAACCTGCCGGCCGAGTATTTCGACGTCCTTGCCTCGATGTCCGGAGCCAAGCGACTGCGCTTTGAGGCTGGCGAATGGGCGAGCGACGTCAGCGGCGCACTGTGGGCTCTGGAGGATCGCAAGGCGCCTGACGGCAAGACGATGCCGGGCATAGACAGCCTGCGCGTTGCCTCGTTGCCAGAGATGCGCCGCATCGTCGTATCAGTTGACCCATCAGGCACGCGTGGCGATGGAGCTGGGGACGATATCGGCATCGTCGTCGCGGGGCTCGGCGTCGACGGCCATGGCTATATCATCGAGGACGGCACCTGCCAGATGTCGCCGGAAGGATGGGGACGCCGCGCCGTTGAACTCTACCACCGCCATGAGGCGCATCGGATCATCGGCGAGCGCAACTTCGGTGGAGACATGGTCAGGTTCACCGTCTCTACAGCAGACAAGAAGGCGGCGTTTAAGGAAGTGGTCGCAAGCCGAGGCAAAGCAGTCCGAGCCGAGCCGATCAGCGCCCTCTACGAGCAGGGCAAGGTTCATCACGTTGGGGACTTCCCTGACCTTGAGGACCAGATGTGCAACTTCACGCCTTCCGGATACCTCGGTGAAGGATCGCCTGACCGAGCCGACGCTCTCGTCTGGGCTCTGACGGAACTGATGCTCGGAGGTTCCAGCTACACGCTCGAGAATGTTTAGGAGGCCGACTGCGCCGGCCTCCTGGGAAATGCGGTTAAAGCTTCAAGGTGGCAACGTTGTCCTTGTAATCCTCTTTGGGATCTCCCATGCCGAGGAACATTTTCAGGCCCGCGACAAAGCTCGATGCGTCTTTCCAGATCTCAGCATCCGCGGGCTCGAAACGCAGCAAGCAGAGCTTGGGATCGTCCTTGCCTTCCTCGAACCAGGCGGCGACGAAGCGGTTCCACAGGCGATCAATGAGGGCCGGATCGTTATCAATTTCGAGCGTGCCTTGAACGGTCGCGAAGAGGTCATGGCCCTTCGAGGAATACACAAGCGTTGCAGGGACGGGCGACGACGCGCTGTCTGCGAGTTCAGTGCCCTTAGCGGTGAAGAAGAAGATGGACTTGCGATCGCCGTCGAACTGAGCGGTGAGGGGCTTGGGATGGACGTCCTTAGTCCCGACCATGGCGGTCATATCTGAGCGGATGGACTTCCAGAACTTGTCGGCGAATTCGTGTTCGTCGGTCATTTGGGTGCCTTTCGAGGTGATGGCGGGCCAATATTGCAAAGACGTGCCGGTACAGGCCGCCTCAGCGATCGGGATGCCTAAACACCTGAACCCACACAGACGTTCCGAGCAGAAAGCCCGAGAATGGCAAATGTTATCGCACTATTTCGCGACAGCCTGACGAGCTTGGTGTCCCGCATGGGCACCGACCGAGACAAGGCCGCGACGACCTTCTATGCGCACACGGTAATGACGGACGATCAACTGATCGCCGCCTACAGCACCGCATGGCTGCCGCGGAAGATCGTGGACATCCCGGCGCTTGACGCATGCCGCAAATGGCGCGACTGGCAGGCGAAGAAGCCGCAGATCGAAGCGATCGAGGAGGAAGAGAAGCGCCTGAACGTCAAGGGGAAGGTGCTGGAGGCCATGAAGAAGGCCCGGCTGTTCGGGGGCGCGGCGCTCTACATCGGCACGGGCGATGCCGACCCGTCCAAGCCCTTGGAGGTCGAGCGAATTGGCAAGGCCGGCATTCGCTACCTTAACGTCATCACGCGCCGGAAACTGAGCGCGGGCGAGATTGAGCGCGACCCGGAATCGGAGTGGTACGGCAAGCCGAAGGACTACACCCTCTCGGGCAACAACGGCCAGCAGGTCGTGATCCACCCGTCGCGCCTGGTGCTTTTCTCCGGAGCGATGCCGGCGGACGATGAGATCCCGACGAACGTCTGGCAGGGCTGGGGCGATAGCGTCCTTCAGTCCACGCTCGACGCGATCAAGAACGCGGACAGCACGGCCGGCAATATCGCCTCCCTCGTGTTCGAGGCGAAGGTCGATGTCATCCGTATTCCGGACTTCATGGCTTCGTTGAACAATGAGGTGTATCGCTCGAAAATCATTGAACGTTACACGCTCGCGAACATGTCGAAGGGCATCAACGGGACACTCCTTCTCGACAAGGAAGAGGAGTACGATACCAAAAGCGCATCGCTCGCCGGCCTGACTGATATCCTCATGGCTTTCATGCAGATTGTGTCCGGGGCGGCCGACATCCCGGTCACGCGTCTCCTGGGGCAGTCACCGGCCGGTATGAACTCGACCGGCACGTCGGACATGAAGAACTACCATGACCGCATCCAGTCGATGCAGGAGCTGGAGCTTCAGCCAGCCATGGCCCGCCTTGACGAATGCATCGAGCGATCGGCCGGCGTGGTTGACCCCGATGTCCACTATCGCTGGGCGCCTCTTGAGCAGATGAGCGAGAAGGAGCGGGCCGACATTTTCAAGATCACGGCAGACGCCGCCCGCCAGTTGGTGGGAACGACGCCGGGGCAGGAGATCGTGCCGCGCGAGGCTGTGTCCGACGCTCTGGTCAACCGCCTCGTCGAGGATGGAGTTTTGCCGGGTCTCGACGCCGCGATCGAGCAATACGGAAAACTGAGCGAGCAAGAGCCTTCAGACGAAGAGCTTGCCGCGGCTGCGGCAGCCAACATCAAGCCCAGCGAAGGGCCGGTGAAGCTTAAGTGATTTGTCTCAGGAGGGCTTCGATCTCTGACGACATGGGCGGCTCATCGGTTTGATCGAGTTGCACACGACTGCGGGATTTAGCGTCCTGCTCGTACCAGCTTATCAGGGCAGACGCGATGTTCTTTGCAGCGGCATCGGTCCGTTCTACCCCATTCTCCTCGCACCATGCGCAAAGATACCCCTCGAGGACGTCGAGATCATCTGGTGAAAGCGGTACCTTTAGCGGTGTTTCAGACGGATCAAGCATTCACCTTCTCCACGCCGGCAGACCACGCGGCATCCTTCTAAAAAACAGTCAATGAGTAGCGCCCCTGCCTTGTGCAGAGCTTTTGCTATGGAGCGACCATGCAATTCACCGACGCTGTAGCGGTGTCCGGCGCACGTCGGACGGCCGATGGATATCTCGTGGCCGAAGCGCGGTCGGTGCGCACCGGAATTCAGCTTTATGCGGGCTCAGAGGTCGGCAAGCCGGAGCTGTCGGTCGTGCGCGTCTATCGCCCCGCCGATCAGGTCTTCGCCGACGCAAGCCTCCAGAGCTTCACGCACGCGCCGGTGACGATGGATCACCCGGCAGAGGCGGTGACGGCGGACAACTGGAAGCAACTCGCCGTGGGCGAGGTCAGCACGGCCGCGAAAAAGGACGGCGAGTGGGTTCACCTGCCGCTGATCCTGAAGGACGCCGCAGCCATCGACGAAGTCGCAAGCGGCAAGCGGGAGCTGTCAGCTGGATACACCTGCGAACTGGTGTGGGGCGACGGCGTAACGCCCGACGGCGAGGCGTTCAACGCCACTCAGACCAACATCAAGATCAACCACCTCGCGATCGTCGACAAGGCGCGGGCGGGTTCAAAGGCTCGCATCGGCGACGGTGCGGTATGGGGTGCCTCGCCCTTCGAGGATCAATCGGGCCTCGCGCCCATCACCAAGGAGAAAGACGCAATGTCTGACACTCTCAAGACGGTGGTTCTGGGCGACAAGGCCGTCCAGGTTGCCGTTTCCGACGTCGCAGCGATCGACGCCTTCAAGGCCGACGCCGCCAAGACGCTTTCCGATGCGAAGGCTGCACATGATGCCGCCATTGCCGCCAAGGATGCCGACCTCGCCAAGAAGGACGCCGAGATCGACGCCCTCAAGGCCAAGGTTCTCGACGAAAAGGCGCTCGATGCCAAGGTGCAGGCCCGTGCGGACCTCATAACCGTCGCCAAGTCGATCGCCAAGGACGTCAAGACCGAAGGCCTGACTGACGCCGCGATCCGCAAGGCAGTCGTTTCCGCCAAGCTCGGCGATGCGGCCGTTGCCGATAAGGCCGACGCCTACATCGACGCGCGCTTCGACATCCTCGCCGAGGACGCGAAGAAGAACCCCGATCCATTCGCCGCGGTCGTCCGCGACGGCGTGAAGCCGACCGGCGATGCCCACACGCAAGCAGATGACGCTTGGAACAAGAGCGTCTCCGACCTCAACGCCTGGCGCAAGGAGGCTTAACCCATGCCCATGACCTTCTCGACCACCATTGCCGCCTATGCCGTTGGCCGTCGTGCCAATATGGAGGAATGGAACACCATCACCCGCACCAACTCGGGTGCAACGGCCATCCCGTTCGGCGTTCCCGTCGTTCCGGGTTCGGGTGCGCACACTTGCGTGATCCTGACCGCGACGGCACAGAACATCCTCGGCATCACCGAGGCCAGCGCCGTGCAGCCGCATGTCGG
Source organism: Shinella sp. M27 (assembly GCF_049199905.1). NCBI lineage: Bacteria > Pseudomonadati > Pseudomonadota > Alphaproteobacteria > Hyphomicrobiales > Rhizobiaceae > Shinella > Shinella sp. M27. Next base: position 226,201 of record NZ_JBLZPK010000014.1, on the reverse strand, counting down.
CGACAACCATGCTCAGTACGAGAACGTTCCGATCTGTGAATCCGGCGTTATCGGCGTGCTTCTCGGCGCCGATGTTACGGAAGGCGCGCAGGCTCGTTTCAACCTCGCAAACAGCACTTGGACCGCTGCGGCTCAGTCCGCGACGGTCGCCACCATCCCCGGCGCTCAGTTCGCGGAGGCCGGAACAAACGGCTCTGTGGGCGTTGTCCGCTACCGCCGGCCGGTCCCATCCCTGTCGGTCGCCTCGTAAGGAGCACGCACAATGAACACCATTCTCAACGATGCGCAGGCTCTGGCCTTTATCCAGGCGCAGGCGTTCAAGGTAAACCAGCAGGTTTACGAAGCCCGGTTCCCCGATTGGGACTACGGCCGGCTCGTATTCGTCGATACCAGCGGCCCTGCGTGGTCTCCCGGCGTCCTAACGTACACGTCCGACCTGACGGGCGCCGCCAAGTGGCAGTCCGGCTTTGCGAAGGATATCCCGCTTGCCGACGTCGGTCAGGCCATGCAGCAGAGCGCCTTCCACCTGGCGGCGATCGGCTACCAGTACAACATCGAGGAAGTGAACACCGTCTATCAGGTCGGCGGTACGCTGTCCTCGCGCCGTGCTCGCGCGGCCAAGCTGGCATACACCAAGTTCATGTGGGACCTGGCCATTCAGGGCTCCACGGAAAAGGGCAAAGCCGGCCTGATCAACAACGCCGCCGTAACTCCGGTTGCGGCAACGAATGACGGCACGGGTTCGGCTCGTCACTGGATCGCGAACGATGGCACGGTGACCAAGACCGCGGCCCAGATCCTTCGTGACGTCAATCAGGCACTGACTGGCATCAACGTCGCGACGAACACCCTGGAATACGCCGATACCATCCTGCTGCCGACAGAGGCGTTCAACCTGATCGCGTCGACGCCGTTCAACTCGCTCGGCGCGGACACGATCCTGTCGTGGTTGCTCAAAACGAACGTCTACACACTCGCCACGGGTCGTCAGCTGACCATCCGGGCCGTGCCGTTCCTCCGCACCGCCTCGACGCAAACGGTCGTCGGTGGTGGCCGTATGGTCGCCTACAAGAACGATGAGAACTATGTGAAGCTCAACCTTCCGATGCCTCACCAGTTCTTGCCGGTCTATCAGGACGGCCCGCTCAACTGGCAGGTGCCCGGGATCTTCCGCACGGGTGGTCTCGATTTCCAGACCACGGCCACTTTCTACTACCTCGACGGCATTCTGCCGGCGCCGTAAGCGGCCTAGCCAAAAACCCACCCGGTGTTGTGCCGGGTGGGTCCATTCAAGGGAGTGATCGATGGCCCACCACCTCAAGAACCTGTCCGGCATCCCTTTGGACATCGCAACGCTCAAGGGGCCGGCAATCCTTCCGGCAAACGGCTCCATCACGGTTGACCTCAGCGCTTTTGAGATTGAGGCGATGCGGCATTCGCCAGTGATCGAGATTTCGGAGGGTGGCGATCCGGCGGGCGATGAAGACAGCTTGGCGAAGCTCCGCGCCGATTACCTCGAAGTTGTAGGCAAGAAGGCCTATCACGGCTGGAGCGCCGAGGAGCTTCAGACGAAGATCGACGAAAAGCTGGCGGAGTAGGCCATGGCCGGATATGGCGATAACGCAGGCTTCACGGCCTATGCCGAGGCTGCCGGCTACGTCTTCCCGGACGGGACCACCGAACCGCAGAAGACCGCGGCTCGCCAGCGCGGTTCTCTCGTGATCGATCGGTACGAGCGGTTCTTCTCAGGCACGCGCACCGGCGGCTATTCGCAGGAGAGGGCATGGGGCAGGACCGGCGCCACTACGTACTACGGCGAGGCAATACCGGCCGGTGAAATCCCGGTGGCCATCATCAACGCATCGTATGAGGCGGCTTTCCTCGAACTCACCAATCCCGGCAGCCTGTCGCCGGTTGTCACGGGTAATGCAGCGGTGAAGAGCGAGAAGGTCGGGCAAATCCAGATCGAATACGCCGCGTCCTCGTCGACGAGCATTGCGGACATGATCGCCATGGCAACGCCCGTCGTAACCACCATAGAGGGGCTGCTCTGGCCGTTCCTAATGCCGGTGCTGCCGGCGATATTGGTTGTCTGATGCCGAACGCTCTCTACACCCGCCTCCAGGCCACTGCGGACAGGCTGATCAAGTCCTACGGCCAGGCTGGCACCGTGACGCGCCTAGGCCCGGTTGACCCGGTGGAAGGCGGCGATCCAGTCGCAACGCCATACCCGGCAAAGCTCGTGCCGATGGCCTACAGCGCCCGCGAGATCGACGGAACGAACATCCTCGCCGGGGACATGCAGATCTACATTTCGTCCATGGGCCTCGCCATCGAGCCTAAGCCCGGCGACCTCGTAACCGCCAGCGGCAAGGCGTTCCGCATCGTCAACGGCGACCCGAACAACTACGACGGCATCACGAATGTCGTCTTCATCGTCCAAGGAAGGATTGCATAATGCCCCACGCGCTTCTCTCGATGGACTACAAGACCCACAAGGCCGGCAAGCTGCTAACGGATATCCCGGCGCGCGAAGTGGAGACGATCGAACGTCTCGGGCTTGGTACTGAGGTCAAGGATGCTCCGGCCAAGGCTGACCAGAAGGGCAAGGGCGAGAAGCCCGCCGAATAATGGCCACGCTCCGCCAGCAGCTTCTAGACCTGATCGACCGGCTCGCCCCTGAAATGGAGCGGGCGTTCCTTGAGGCGGTCGAAGACATCAAGTCTGAGATCGTGCTTCGCGAGATCGTGGAGCGACTGGAGCGGAGAGACATTGAGGGCGCCATTGAGGCCCTTCACATCGACGAAGCAGCGTTCCGCCCGCTGGCTGAGGCGTTGAGGCAGGCCTACAACGCCGGCGGCATCATGGTCGTCAAAGACATGCCGCGCCTGTCCGACCCGCTTGGCGGTCGCGTGGTGCTTCGCTGGGATGTGCAGAACCAGGGCGCCGAAGCAAACATTCGCGAAATCTCGTCAAGGGCGATCACCGACATCACGCATCAGACACGCGAGGCAGCGCGAGAGACTATCGTATCCGCCTATGCGCGAGGGCAGGGGCCGAACACCATCGCACTCGACCTCGTCGGTCGGCAGAGCCGCGTGACAGGGCGCCGCGAGGGCGGCATCATCGGTCTCAACGCTCCGCAAGCCGAGCTGATTGAGCGGACCCGTATCAACCTGCTCTCGGGCGATCCGGCGCTGATGCGGAAGTATCTGACACTGAAGACCCGCGACAAGCGTCTCGATGGAGCCGTGCGGCGTGCGATTGATGCCGGCAAGCCGCTCGACAAGGCGACGCTCGATAAGGTGCTGATGCGCCTGCGAGACCGAAACCTGAAACTGCGCGGCGAAACAATCGCTCGAACAGAGACCGTAACCTCTATCATGGCCGCAAAGCACGAGGCATATCGACAAGGCCTTGAGAAGATGGGGCGAGATGAAAGCCTCGTGAAACGGAAGTGGCGGAGCTCTGGTCGCCGGAATGTTCGGCACACCCATCAGGTTCTCAACGGCCAGATCGTTGTAGGCATGGATCTGGCTTTTCAATCTCCGTCCGGTGCGCTGCTACGCTATCCCGGCGACACATTGCTGGGGGCCGGCGCGGCCGAAATCGTGAATTGCGTCTGTGACGTGGATTACGAGTACGATTTCGCGGAGGCTTATGCGCGGTCGCGAGGCCGTTAAGACTTCTGCTCACGGGCGGCGATCTCTTTGGCAATCGCTTCTCGGATCATGTCGAGACGCTTTTCGCCATCGTGGAGGACGGAATCGATCTTGGCCGTCATGCCTTCGGCCAACGGTAGACGTAGCTGTTCGGTCCATTCTTTCTTTCGCCCCATGCGCTTGGCATTAGCGTGTACATGAATTTCTGTCAAAGCTCGCTACAATCGTGTACATGTTATTGACTTAATATCATGTACACGTTAAATCTTCAATCAGCTACACGATTGGAGACGAAGATGAGCATCGACACAGATTGGGAGTTGAAGGCAATTCACTGGGAGCGCGAAGCCAAACGGCTGATCGCAGAGAACAGCAACCTCAGGAACAAGGTCCTTCTGACGGAAGCGGCGCTCGCGCCGTTCCGGTCTGGCGGCGACTGGGGTTACATCAAGGCGCTTATCGTGGCTGGCGCTCCTGATCCGGCTATCGGTAAGAACCTTGCTAAGAAGATCACGGAAGATCAGGCCGCTATTGATGCCTGCCACTCTGTTCCGGAAACGGGAACAGTCGTGCCGGAAACTGCCGTTGATTTTGGCGCGATCATTGCTGATCTGGAGGAGGCGCACGGCTTCGCCGCCCTGTCTCCCGGCGGACGAGAGAATATCGAATACGCCATAGCTAATCTGGAGGAGGCTTGGAAGACCACTTACCAGAACGGTTTCGTTGATGGTGAGAAGCATGCGGGAGAATATCTCGTCCTGAGGCTCGGTCGCATGCTGGACGAAGCGTTCCGCCGCATGAGCCAGCCGAAAATCCTTGGCTTTGACGCGGATGGATTCCCCATAGATAATCCGGAATACCTGCCCACTGGGGACACTCAGGTCGGCGTAGAGTTTGCGACCCAGTATCTCGGCGCTGATGGCTCGATTGTACCGAAGGTCTATAGCATCGGCGTCAACACGATGACGAAGGTTTTTACGCCGGCGGGCTTGACCAACGTGTCTGACCTCCAGGCTGTATTCGATGCGGTGGAAATCGCTCTCTCTAGCAATGAGGCCGCCAGTAAATGACTGGCCAGTGTTCAGTGGAGGGATGTGGGAAGCCGCATCACGCACATGGGTATTGCTCGCGTCATGCCTATCACTTTCGCGCTCACGGCGATGCTACGGCCGGAAGACGTAACGCTACACCAGGCGAGGGTTTGCGATGGATAAAGGAGCACGCTGGGTATGATGGCAGCGGTTGCCTTTTCTACCCGTTCGAGAAGACTCGCCACGGCTACGGCACGTTGATTGTTGACGGACGTCGGTGTGTGGCTTCGAACATAATGTGCCGGGAAGCCCACGGCGAACCTCCATCGGCCGGCATGGAAGCTGCACATGAGTGCGGTAACAGGCCGTGCGTCAATCCTACCCATCTTCGGTGGGATACTCGGTCAGGAAATCAAGACGACAAGCATGCGCACGGCACGTTCCTGCGGTGGATAGAGAGCAAATCAACCCTTAGTGCTTCCGACGTTCTCCGCATTCGACAACTCGCTGGAACGGTGATGCAGAAAGAAATCGCCGCGGAGTACGGCGTCACACAAACCATCATCAGTAAGATCATCTCAAGAAAACGGTGGGGCTGGCTGACGGATGACGGCAGGGACGTTCGCGGGAACGATATCTGACTGGGGGCAGGCCGAGCTTGAAAGAGCAGAGGCTATATTTCAAACCGCCGCTCAGGTCGTGGCAAACGAAGTTAGGACGCCGGTTGCAGAAGGCGGGCGGCTCCCGATCAAGACCGGCAACCTGCGGCGCTCGCTGATGGCCTCCACGGCAGAGATGCCGATGATCAAGCCGGAGCAGGCGACGTTCTCCGATAGCGGCGTCGAAATGGTGATCGCCGGGGCTGAACTCGGCGGCGCGGTCTATCTCGGATTTCAAGCGGCCTATGCTGCCCGCATGAATTACGGGTTTGTCGGCGAAGACAGCTTAGGCCGCGTCTACAATCAGGCGGGATACGGTTTCGTGGATGCCGTGGCGCAGCGCTGGCCGCAGATCGTCGCTGAGGCCGAGGCTAAGGTTCGTTCTCGCTTCGAGGGCGCTTCTCAGACAGCATTATGAGCATCGCCCGCTGAATGAAGTCGGTGTTCTTGATGAACATCTCCACCACGGCCTGACCGCCTTCGGTCTCTGCCTTTTGCCCACGGAATAGGTCAACGGCCTTGTCGAGCAAGGCGAAAATCTCGCGGTCGGTCAGCGGCTGGTCGGGCATGGGAAGGACGTAGCACGGATGGCCGACACGGTGGAGAAGAAAATCTACCAGGCGCTCACCACCCGCGCGCAGGGCTTCACGCCTCCGGGCGGCATCACAATTGTCCTGCCGGGTGCCTCCTTCACGCCGACGGCGTCCAGCAAGTTCATCTCGATCGAGGTCCACTTCAACCGGTCGATCGAAACCGACCTTTCGCTCAAGCTCGATCCCATCCGCCAAGGCTTCATGAGGGCCAACGTCATGTGGCCGAAGGGTGCCGCCATCGTGGATGGGTATGAGGTCGCCGGCCAGCTACGGGCGCACCTGAAGCGCGGGACGAAGGTCTCCCGCGAAGATGTGCAGGTTCGTGTCGACGAAGACCCAGAGATCGGCCCGCTGGTCGCTGGCGACACGCACCACACCATTCCCGTCACCATCCGGTGGCGCTCATACTTCCAACCGGCCTGATTGGCCTGCCGTCCCGGCGCCTTCGGCAAGCGCAATCAGACATGAAGGAAAACCACCATGCAGCTTTATCCGGTAGCTGGCAGCCGCATCTATATCGGCCCGGCCGTAACCTCTGTGCCCGATGACGAGGACATGGTCGCCTCGCTGTTCACCTCAGTCGTCTGGACCGAGATCGACGGCTGGCAGACCATGGGCGCCATCGGCGACAGCAAGGCGCTGATCACGGAATCGGCTATCAATCGCGGCCGCGACATCAAAGCGGGCGGCACCAAAAACGCCGGCTCGATGCAGAACCAGTTCCTTGTGCTTCCCGACGACGATGGACAGCTCGCGCTGATCGCCGCCGAGAACACTCGCCACAATTACCCGTTCAAGATCGTTCACGACGACGCGCCGCCTGCACTATCGTCCGTCGTGACGATGACGATCGCGGCCCCCGGAGTCATTTCCTGGGCCGGCCACACGCTGGTGAATGGTAACGCGGTCAAGTTCTCCACGACCGGCGCGCTCCCGACCGGGTTGGTTGCGGGAACCACCTACTATGTCGTCAGCGCTGCGAGCGGCACACTCAGCGTATCCGCGACGCCTGGCGGCTCGGCCATCACCACCACCGGCACGCAGAGCGGCGTCCATACCGCAACGACCGTGCCGACCGGTTCCACGAAGCTGTTCTACGGCATCGTCATGGGCTCGCCGGAGCAGGGCGGCGGCGCCAACACCGCGCGCCTGGTTTCGACCACGATCGAAATCAACTCCGCCATCCTCCGCATCCCGGCCGCAGCCGCGTAACGCTTGGTGATCAATGTCTGAGAACACCGTCAATCTCGATCGCTTCGATGCTCTCGTCCAATCGCAGGAGGAGGGCATCGAATTCGATCTCGTCGATGAAGTCGGCAAGCCGATTGGCCTCAAGCTCGGGATGGTCGGGCCGGACAGCAAGCGTGCTCGGCAGGCCATGAAGGCGGTTGCAGCCGAATTCTCTGCGAAAGCAGAGGAGAAGGGCACGTTGCTCGCGCCCGAGGATGAGGAGGAGGAGCGAATGATAGCTTTCCTCGCCAAGGTCACAACGCACTGGTCGCCCGACCCGTCGATCGGCGGCAAGGCTGTGTCCTTCTCCGAGGAGAACGCGAAGACGTTCTTCACCCGCTTCCGCATGTTCTATGAGCAGGCTCAGGCGCGGGCGGTGCGCCGCGCCCCTTTCGCCAAAGGCTGATCGCTCATCTCTGCCAATTGATCGCCGATCAAGCGGCCGGCAGGCCTATTAAGGTCCCGGCCGCTGGAGAGCAGGTGTGGTTCTGGTTCCGAGAACTGGACAGCCAGCGGCAGGGCAACGGCTATGGCATGAACTCTCTGGGCTTCCGAGAGATCAAGGCGTGGGCGGATCTCCGCGAACTGTCGCTTCTGCCATGGCATCTCGACGCGATCCTCGCACTCGACATCAAACGGCGAAGTGTTGCCGCGACTACGGCGCAGGCCGAAACAGAGAAGCCACAAGCCGAGGTTTCCAAGCGTTCGCTCACATCGAAACTGTTCGACGCTCTTTTCCCCGACAGGACAGCCAAATGACAACAGCCGTACTCGGTCTAAAGATCGACAGTTCAGAAGCGCGTTCAGCGACAGTCGATCTAGATCGGTTTGAGGTCAGCGCGGTCAAACTGGAAAAGGCTGCCGACAGCCTTGCTGCCTCGGCTGGCGCACTCGCTGGCGCCTTGAAAAAGGTTGGCGACGAGACGAAAAAGGTCCCGCCTGTCGCCAAACCCTTCGAAAATCAGGATGAGCACGTCAAAGCGTTTCGCGCTGAGATCGAGCGGCTGACGACGAAGTATCAGCCGCTCGCGCAGGCGACGAAGAACTACGAGGCGTCGATCTCGGAGATCAACCGGGCGCATCAGATCGGCGTGATCAACGCCCAACAGATGCAGAAGGCGCTTGATGCTGAACGCATGGCCTACGATCGCCTGAAGACGTCCGCAATGGGGGCAAATCAGGCGGTCGTCGCGGCGAACCAGAACAATCCCTCCGGCGCCCAGCGTGCGGCCGGCATCAACGCGGGCTATCAGTTCCAGGACATTGCTGTCACCGCCGCCATGGGCATGAACCCTCTCATGATCGGCCTGCAGCAGGGCACGCAGCTTGCGTCCGTTCTTGCGACCATGGAGCGACCCGTCGCCGGGCTTGCTGCTGCTTTCGCGTCCATCATAAGCCCGGTCACGCTCGTGACAGTCGGCCTCGTCGCCGGCGTCTCGGCGCTAGTTCAGTATTTCACAACCGCTGAAAGCGGCACGGAAAAGACGGCAAGGCTCTTTGAGGAGCAGAACGAAACCATCCGGCGCGCGGCCGAACTCTGGGGCGATGCTGCTCCGGCGCTGAAAGCCTATGTCGACGAGCTCGACAGAGCCGACAAGATCGCAAAGGGCAGGGAGGCCGGCGGTATCTTGGCCGGCCGAGAGCTTGAGGGCCTTTCCGCCAATCTCGACAACATAAAAGTCAAGGCAGTCGAGGCGCTGCGGTCCCTGCGAGGAGACCCAAGTAACGCGGTTGTGGTGCGGGATCTGGTCTCGGCCTGGGGCGACCTGCGAGAACGCCTGGACAATGGCACGGCTTCGATGGCCGACCTGAACCGCGTACAGAGCCAACTCGCCACCGCCGTAAGCTCCTACGGCACACCGCAAGTCCTCGCGTTCAGCAAGGCGTTTGACGAGGTCACGGCTGCAATCTATCGCGGCGTCGAAGCGGCGCAGAAGGCCCGAACTGAGTGGATCGCTGCGATTGCAGGCGGGACAAACGTGCAGGATATCGTTGAAGGATCGACTTTCAACGACAACGGAACGATGCGCCGGCCGTCCGACTTCGTGCCTCGCGTGCCCGGCGTGCCGGTTCGTCGCCCGTCGGACCTGTCGCGCGATCCTGATCCTTCCGATACGCGCATTCTCAATTCGGATGGGCGCCTTACCGGCGTGCCAATCCCCGGTCAGAAGCCGAATTTCTTTGAGCTGGAGAAGGAGAACGAGAAGGTCGATGACCTCACCAAGGCCTATCGGCGCGCGCAAGAGGCAAAGGCCGATTTCTGGCTAGACCTCAGCTTCTCGGAGCGCCAAGCCGGTCGCAGCGCCATGGATCAGCGCATCGCCAGCACTCTCACGCGCTATGGCTTTGACGAAAACCTCCAGTCTCCTGAGGCTGAGGCGCTACGCAAGCAGATGCGCGAGGGCGAGGCCAAGGACCTGTTCAAGGGTTTCTTCTCCGGCGTTTATCAGGAAGCCTGGAGCAACGGCGGCAAGATCGGCGATGCAATCGTCAAGTCCGCGCTCAACGCTGCTCAGAAGGCCGCAGAGAAGGCATGGGATTCCATCTTCGATAGCCTTGCAACAAAACTCGGGGCGTGGCTCACAAGCGGCGCCGACAAGGGCGCAGGCACGGTCGCCGCCGGGTTTAGCCCTACGACCACGCTCGGCGCCGTTTTGGGGGCAGGTGGCGCGGCAAATGACAACAAGGCATCAGCATCGATTCCCACAACCGATGTCGGTGCCTACATCGCGCAGGCCGCGATCAAACGTGGCATCGATCCCAAAACGGCTCTTGCTGTCGCGCGCTCCGAAGGTGGGCTCAACAGTTGGAACCTCCAATCGAGATACGTCAAGAACGGCGTGCAGGAGCCATCATTCGGCCCGTATCAGCTCTACATGGGCGGTGGTCTGGGGAACGCGTTCCAGAAGCAGACCGGGCTTGATCCGCGCCTCGCCGCCAACGGCCCTGCGGGTGTTGATTTTGCCCTTGATCATGCCGCCAAAAATGGCTGGGGCGCATGGTACGGCGCGAAGAACACCGGCATCGGCAACTGGGAAGGCATAGGAACTGGAGGCGCTGGCTCGGCCGTTGAGGCCGTCAACAAGTTGGCGGAATCTGCAGGCGCGGCAACAAAAGGCCTCGACACCCTGGGAGGTGGCTTAGGTAAGATTGGCGAGAGCCTTTCCACCAGCTTTTTCCCTTCCACCCCTGCGGGCGGCGCCACCAGCACAGGAGGTGGCGGGCTCTTCAGTTGGCTCGGCGGCCTCTTCGGCGGCGGACAGTGGGGCGCGGCGAAGTCCGGCCTGCTTAAACCTGGTCTGTTCGCCAATGGCACAGGGTACGCCTCCGGCGGGCTCTCTATCGTCGGCGACAAAGGACCAGAACTTCTCAACATCCCTACAGGCTCGGGAATTATGTCGAACGACAAGCTCGCCGCCGCACTCAACGACAACCGTTCAAGCCAGGCCATTAAGGGTCAGCGGCCAGAGCTCAAGGTCTACGTTCAGGGCGCCAACGGCGACGCGCAAATCCGTCAGATGGCTCAGCAGGGCGCGCGGGACGCTCTTGTCGAATACGACAAGATGCTTGAACGCGGCCGCTTCGGCGATGTGCAGCAGGACTATCAGGCAAACAAGGGGTAATCCGTGGTTTCTCTGCTTTCTGCACCGCTTGTTCCGGCAATGTACCTTCGCCCAGCGCGCGCCTCGTTCGACGTTGTCGGTGGGGCGGTCGAGGGCGGTGCCAATCTGCTGGGTGAGAGCGTCAGCATGGAGATGACGGGCGGCGGTCAAGTGACCGCGGCCTACGAAAGCTGCATGGTCGAGGCTGACGACTTCGAGCGTCATGAGGTGATAAACTGGCTGGGAGCGCGCGGCAATGGCAGCTTCAGGCCCTTCACGGTCGAAATCATCAACGACTGGGTGAGCCCAGGCAGGACGATCGGCGGCATCCCGCATTCCGACGGCGCCCTTTTCTCTGACAATTCTGGCTATTCGCAGTCCGGTGCTTGGGGGAAGGCGTCCGCGTCGGCTGCCGTGGGCGCCGGCAAGCTTCAGGTGCGGGTCTACAACGCCTCTCGCGACCTTCGGTGGGCGGATTGGTTTTCGATCTACCACGCGACGGCCAAGGGATGGCGTGCTTATCGCTACTGGGAAAGCATCAAGACAGGAGCCGGGGCTGAGACCATCGGAGGCGAACTCCTTACCTATGCCGACTACCAACTGGGGATCGGCCCGACATTGCGCGAGGCTATTGCAGTGGACACCCGGATTGAGTTTGCCAGGCCGAAGTGCGTCATGCGGTTCCCGCGCGGTTTTACTCTGCCGTGGGACTACGAGGCGTTTTACTCCTCCCGGCCTACCTTGCAGTTCGTCGAGGCTTTCTAGATGGCGGACTGGGTTCCAGAAAATGTCACGGAAGCGCTCGCTACCAGCCACCAACTTGGCGTCTTCATTCATGTGGCGACGACGCCGCCGTTGAGGCTGTGGCTCGGGATCAACGATATTCCAATCACGATTGAAAGTATCGACCCGTCTGGAGCCGTTTATCAGGGCGCCGGAAAACTGATCGGCGTCCCGACCTTGGAGACGCTGGTGAACGGCACGGCTGACGCCGTGGAGTTCTCGCTTTCCGGGGTCGACCCGCTAACCGGCGGCAAGGTGATCGAGAGCATCCCACCGGTACGTGGCTGCGCCGTCTATGTCGGCATCACGACGCTCGATGACTACTACCAGCCCATGAGCGCGATCGTCGCGCTTTGGAGGGGTACGGCATCGCACCCGACGGAATCGCTCCAATCGGTGACCGGTACAGAAAACCGGACAATGACCCTTGGCCTCACGGTCGCGGCCGGGGAGCAGACCCGCAGCCGGCCGGCCCGCTCTCTTTGGTCCGCAGCACATCAAAAGGCGATCTCGCCGACCGACCGATTTTGCGACAACACCGCCCGAATGGCGCGCGGCGTGCAGCCCGTCTGGCCGAACTACTAGGACGCATCTATGAACCTTCGAGGCTTCCTGAGCCAGCCGCACCGTTTCAGGTGGGGCGGGGTGAATGGCGACGACTGCATGACGTTTGCGGCATCGTGGGCGCTCTGCCTCGTCGACGTGGACCCCGCAGAGGACTTGCGCGGCACCTACAGCACAAAAGCCGAAGCGCACGCCATTCTTGCGGCCCACAACGGCGCGCTGGCTTTCATGAGCGTGAAGCTGGAGCCGATAGGCGCACGCCGCGTTCAGCAGCCTCAGGACGGGGATATTGGCCTTGTGAGAATGCTTGCCGGTGAAACCTATGACGATGTGAGGGAAACGGAGGTCGGTGCGATCCGTTTCGGGTCTTTCTGGGCATCGATTGCTCCTGCCGGCGTTGTCGCGCAGCGCGCAGAGATGGTTGCTGCATGGAGACTGCCTGCATGATGCGGTTTGATCTGGCGCAGCATCGCGGCCTCTATGAAAACCTGTCAAGCGAGGACATCGAGCTTCAGGTCCGCGCTATGGACCGTCGGCAGTTCAATACGGCGCTCGAGACGAGCACGGCGCATTACGACCCGATCTTCACGCCGATCTTCGTTAGCCTTGGCTTCGGTTCCTTCTCGATCGCTGGAATTTCAGGTGCCGTCATCGCGTCGGCTATCGCCACGACAGCCCTATCGATAGGTCTGCAATATCTCCTTGCGCCTAAGCCTCCCAAGCCCGATGACGGCAAGCAGCCTATTACCCAGGCCATTCCCTATCGGCAGTGGATTGTCGGCCGCCGGCGTGTCGCTGGAGCATTAATGCTCTGGGAGGCAAAAGGATCGAAGCTATATGCAGTCCAGGCGATCGCCGGTCACCGCATCAATGCGATTACAAAGCGATGGCTCCACGACGATGTTGTGACGGTGGATGGGAGCGGAACCGTCCAGCCACTTGCTGATGGTCGGTACGCCGCGAACCGAATTCAGCTTGATCATCGTCTTGGACTGCCCACCGAAACCCCGTACGCGCCTATCGTTGCCGATCTTTCGGCTGACGACGTATGGACGAACAACCACCGCGGCGATGGTCAGGCGTCTCTATCGTTGGTCGCCAAGACGCCGATCGCCAAAGACTTCACCAAGCGTTTTCCTTACGGCGTGCCGAAATACTCGGTCGAGGTGGAGGGAGCCCTTGTCTGGGACTATCGGATCAGCGCAGATCCGTCCCATCCAGGGGCGTGGGTTTTTTCGCGGAACTCCGCGCTGATCATGGCCTGGCATCAGTGCTTCAGCGAGTTCGGGCACCGTCGTGATTATCGGCGCGCCATCCTTCCCCTAATCGACATGTGGGAAGAGGAGGCCGACGTTTGTGAGGAGGACGTGGCCCTCAAAGGTGGCGGCACGGAAAAGCGCTACCTCTGCGACGGTTTTGCCACGGCTGAGCACGACCCAAAGGTCGGCACGAATGCGATCCTAGCAACGTGCGACGGGTGGCTTTGTGAGCGGGGCGATGGAGCGCTTCTGTTTGTAGTGGGCAAGTTCCGCGAGAAATACTGCGGCGTTCTGAAAGACCGTGATATCACCGGCTACCAGCTTCAGCATGACGTTCTCTTCAAGGACGAGTGCAACCGCCTCATCCCGAAGATCACCTATCCCGCCACTGATTACACGACCACCGACACTGACTTTTTTGAGGATACGGCAGCGCAGCTCACTGCCGGCCGGGTTCTGGCCCAGGAGGCCGACTACGGCTGGTGCACGCAATGGCGGCAGGGCCGCCGGCTTGGCATCCGTGATTGGCGGCGCTTTCAAGAGAAGATGAAGGGGGCTCTGGATGTCAGGCTCTCGGGTGTCAACGCTGTTTACAAGCGCTGGAACAGGCTCGAAACACCACTCGGATGGCCGGCCATGAACGGCGTGGTCATCGAGAACCGCCGCTCCGTCCTCGCGTTGGCCAAGGGCGGCTTTACGATCGATTTCGTAAAGCACCCCGAAAACATAGACGCCTGGAGCCCGGCAACCGATGAGGGGCAGGCACCCCCGATTCCGCCGAAGCCCGCGATCGCCAATATTCCGACGCCTGACATCAGTTCCGTCGTAGCCAAGGCGAAGAGCGGCGGCGTCTATCTTGCCGTCTCGATCGTCGATCCTGACCACGACGACCTCTCCTTGGCCGTGCGGTATCGCATTAAGGACACTGGATCTGGCTCCCCTGGTGAATGGGTTGAGCAGGTTTTCAACGACGTTGCTGCGTCAGATGGCTTTATCAAAGTCAGCACTGTCCCGGTTCCGCCCGATGAGCTTCTCGAAACTGAAGCAGCCTACATCAGCGCACGGGGCAAATACGGAAATTGGTCGAGCGCATTCGAGGTCTTTTCGACGGCCGACCCGGTGGCGCCAGGCGTAGTCACCGCCGTCAGTGCGACGGGTGGCGTCGGCCAAGCAACGTTCAATTGGAAGACACCGAACAGCACGAACTATGCCGGCGCTAGGCTGTACTGGAACACCGTCAACACGTTCGGCACGGCCACACAAGTAACGCCGCCCGAGTACGGTTCGCCCAACAAGAACGATAGCCGAATCATCACCGGAATTTCCGCTGGAACTCGCTACGGCTGGATCGCTGCGTTCAATAACTCCGGTGTTGCGGCCTCGCCGGTCGCCACTGGCTCTTTCATCGTCTCATAACAACGACGTGCCCTCAAAACATGTTGTCGCATACCGCCCCTGGCCGACCGCCGGGCGATTTCTCGTGGAGATTTGAATGCCTTTCTCGCGCAATACTGATCTGATCTATGCAGACGGCCCGGCTCAGGATCCGCACGAGCCGCCGAAGCCCGACATCCGCATTGTGATGAAGGAAATCGAGGCTGCTATCGATGCATATTCCTCTGGCGCTGGCTCGGTCGCAAAGCAGACGCTTGCACAGTTGAACGCGGACCTAGTGAAGGCGGCGGACACTATGGCGTGGGTCTATGCCGACCCTGTCGTTGCAAACAACGGGATCTACCGGAAGATCGGCGGTTCCGGTACCGGTTCTTGGACGCGTATTCTGCCATTGCCGTACAGCTTTATCGTTGCAAGCGATGTGGGGGCCGGGACGGCGAACAGCATTCAGGCAACGACCAGTATTCCTGTATCGGATAACGCCCTGATCTGGATGAACATCTTTGAGAGCAACACGGCAACTCCGGTCACCGTAGCGTTCAACGGCGGCGTGCCGTTGACGATCAAGTCGAACAGCGGCGAAGACATCGGACCCGATGGTCTCATCGCTGGTATGACCCTTCTGGGCGTGATTTCCGGACCAAACTTCCGTCTGTTCTCGGATGAAGCAATTGCAGCCCAGATTTTCGCGGCCAGAGACGCCGCGATTGAGGCGCGGGACATCGCTGCAGGTTATGCGTCGGATGCCGTCAGTCAGGGCAACGTGCCGATCTACGCCACCGTCGCTGGGATGTCGGCTATAACCGTTCCGATCGGCATCAACATTATCCGCTTGAATGGCTATTGGGCCGCAGATGATAAGGGTGGCGCCAAATACCGAAGGGTAGGCTCTGAGCCGGCGTTGGCCGGAAAATTCCAGAGTGCTGGTGGCGTTTGGTGGGAAATCGATGAGAGCGAGCCCAATCCCCGCATGTTTGGCGCCAAGGGTGACGGCGCAACTGTCGATACGGCAGCGTTTTTTGCTGCCCAGGCGCGGGTTGCATCCGTCCCGGTTCCTGCGGGCGTTTACGTGGTCGATGGTCTCGCAATCGACGTGACCCGCTTCAGGGGTAGTGAAGATGCTATCCTGCTGTACACGAACGGGCAGCGAATGGCGCTTTGCAATCCCGGCAATGCGGATCGTCTTGAGCAAATCTACATACAGGAGATTAAGGCGGCGCCGGGGGCCACGTTAACGGCGCCGACAACTGCGCAAGGTCTCGGTATTTGCGAGGGGGTGGCCTATATGTCCCAGAATGTGGACACAACTGGAGGGTCATGGTCTGCCACTTCGGTGACTCGAATTTCCTCTTTTCCGGTAAGTCGTGCGGTGAGCGACACGGTTGATCTCACGATCTCCGGCGGAGGGACGGCACCCACAGCTGTCGTTGATCTTACTCTTCTCGGACACGGAGCCGGAGCAAGCGTCATCCGCGAGGGGGGCGATTTGTGGCTTTATAGCACGGTATCGTGCCCACCGGGCGATGCCGTTGCGGAAGGCTTGGCCTGCAACTACGGGCGCGGCTTCACGAAAACCAAATGGCGGGGCAGCTTGACTAGTCAAGCGGACGTGGTGGCATATCGGGGCTTGAAGGACGTGTATTCTGCTGAAGTATGCGTGTCGTCAGATGGCAAGTATCTCGTTTTTGCGGGCTATCGATATCTAGCGGTGCAGCGTGATGCGGCTTACGTTGGCGCGGTTCCCCACGTCACCGTCTACGATAGACTCGTGGTAGAGAGTGCAGGCGACATTACCTCCCTTGATCCCGTCTACTCGTTCGATATCCCATATCTTCAGGGCATGGGCGATTCCGTCGGGTCGTTGGCTGGCGTATTCTGCGATGGCAAGATCATTTACATTCTTAACGGTGGCGCCCAAATCGTCGGCGCGCGGTCCGTCATCATGATGTCGATGGACGGAGCGGTGATCAAGGGTGTCATATGTGGCGGTTTTGCGAGCACGCACCGCAACCAGTTTCGCAAGGGGCAAAGCGGCAAGCTTGGCTTTGAGTTTGAGTGCGAGGGGCTGGCACTCCACAACGACATGCTGGTCACGGTCTCAAAATTTAACGTCGCCACCCCACACAAAGTTGTGTCGTACCGAGGCAAGAACGCACTTCCTACCAAGGCTGTCGCGGCAGGGGTCCCACCTACCCAGATCGGATTCTGGGCACGCACAGAAGCACCGGCAACTGAAGCGTGGAATAGCGCCCTTACTTACAATGCTGTCACAGGGGTGATCCATCATAAGTTCCTGACCGCCCTCGTGCCGGCCGACCGCTACGATCGCCCCCATGGCCTTGCTGATGGGCTGTATGACGACCAACAAGCGCCAGCATATAACGGTTTGTACGGCGACGACCTAGGGTATGTGGTTTACACGCACTTCTGCGTTGGACAATACGATCGCAACACTGATACCGTTTGGCCGATTTTCGAGCGGCGGAGCACTGGAGACGGTCGTCTCTACGACACCGACCAGATGAAAAGCGGAACGGCTTGGGATACAACCAGCTTCTTCGCTCGGGAGAGCTACGACTATGACGGAGGATTGACCCTATCCGGCGGTCCTTCCGTTGGGAAGGCGGCAACTCTCGAACTCGGGAACGATCGCAATACGGGCTCGGGCGACCGGTACGCGACGTTGTGGGCCGCTGGTGTCCGTAAGATGCTCTGGGGCGCAACGACGCTCACCTACTCGACGTTCAGCCCCAACGCCACGGCAACCCTCGATCTCGGGACAACTGGTGCTCGGTTCAACAACATCTACTTGAGCAACAACCCTAACGTTTCCTCCGACGCTAACCTCAAACAGGACATTGAACGAGCCGACGATGTTGAGGAAGGCGCGCTCCTCAGGGTGGCACGCCGCCTGGCGAAGGCCGGCGTAGTGAAGCGCTACAAGATCAAAACCGATGTCGTCGCCAACGGCGTGAAAGAAGCCGCGTGGCAAGTCGGTGTGATCGCACAGGAAATTGTCGAGCACTTTGAGGCGGAAGGGTTGGACCCCGAAGACTACGACGTCGTGTCGTACAACACGTGGGATGCGCAGGAGGAAGAAGTTGACCGAGAGACTGGTGAAGTCCTTCATCCGGCGAGGGAGGCGGGAGGGGCGCACAGCGTCAACTATGCGCAACTCGAAATGCTCTTGCTCAGCGTCGTAATGAAGGATTTGTACAGGACTAATCCTTGATGAATCTGTATCCGGCGGTTGAAATGGACACCTTTGCGAAAGTCTTCGGCCGCCGGGCGATTTCGCCCTTTGCCTCTTTGCCCATTAGTTGATCCACAAATGCGCCGGGGTGTTCATAGGGGAGCCCGACCAGCGAGTTGGCGTCGAATTCCCACCAGCGGCTCTTTTTAAGGGCTTCAATAACCCCCAGATCGGCAAAGCGAAAACGCTTCTTTTTCGCGGGGAGCCCCATGACGATCGAGTATGGCTCCACGTCATTGAGGACGATAGCGCCTGCTCCGATAACCGCTCCGTCGCCTATGTTCACACCTTGGCGGATAATCACATTGCCGCCGATCCAGACGTCGTTCCCAATCGTCACTTTACCCATTGGCTTAGGCTTTGTGCCGCCGTGCCACGCAGTTCGCAGAGGGGCGAGTTCCTTCTCGCGGGGCGTGAAGGCAAACTGATCGGCAAAATAAAAAGCTGGCGATGTACTAACCCAGTCGGTTGGGTGCTCGGTCTCACCGATCATGACATTCGGGCCAATGCTGGTGTAGCGGCCGATGCTCTTCACCGCTCGCACTATACCCCCACGGATGTAGGAGTAGGCGCCCATCTCAAAAGACGTTGCGAGGAACAGAGGCAGATTGTTTAGCCGGCACGGAGTCTCAAATCTGATGATCTGTTCTTTTCTGACGCGCAAGATTTCGGGAGCGACGTGCAGTCCCTGTTTTGCAAGCTCTCTGTAGTTTGGGGATGCGGCTGGCTGAGGGGTGACTTTTGCCTTGGAAGTAGCCGCCTCCGGTATGGAAGCGGCGGTCAGTGCGTCCATCTCATCCAGAGCTTGATCTGCCTCTACCAGATCGCCACGTTCGATGGCATCATTTGCTTTGCGGGCAAGGTTCTGATGTCCCTCGAGTAGGTCAGCTATCCAGCCAATCCCTGCCTCTCGAGCTGCATCTAGTGCCTTTTTTCTATCCGTCATGTTCCACCCCTGTGCAATCAGCTTAGCAGTCGTCCTAGCTGAGGGGCCGGGAACCATCAAGGGTCAGAGCCCTAAGCTTTCTTCAATCCAGGAAATCAATCATGAACCGTAGCGCATTTTATGCGCCGGTGCGCCAGCGTTCGCCCAGCGTTTAATCTCTGCTGCCCAGCCCAAAAGGACACCATCATGAACCGCTCCATCCCCAATGGTGCGGCGGTCCTCCTCGCCTTCATCCGCCGTACGGAAGTGAGCAGGGACGATCGCGCATCATATGACGTCATCTATGCCAACCGGCAGGATCGTCTACCGAAGCCCCTCACATCGATGACCTATGGCGACATCATCGACGCCCAGCGCAAATGGTCAAAGAACCATGGCTCCAGTGCGGCCGGCGCTTACCAATTTATGAGGGCGACCCTGATCGATCTTGCGAAGGAGAACCCCTCCATCAGTGGGACTGACGTGTTTACGCCGGAGCTTCAAGACCAACTCGGGTATGCGCTCCTTCTCCGCCGCGGCTACGAGCTGTTCGTCTCTGGCAAGATCGACCGCACTGAGTTTGGGAAGCGCCTCGCGCAGGAGTGGGCATCGTTTCCGGTCCTCGCTGCCACGAAGGGCAGTACGCGAGACCTCAAGCGCGGGCAGAGCTTTTATGCTGGTGACGGCCTGAATAAAGCGCTGGTCTCGCCAGAGAAGGTCGAACGCATCCTGAACGAGGTCAGGATCGCAGGCAACCTTGCGGTCACGAAAGAGAAGGCGCCCGCCGCCATCGTGGTCGAAAAGCCGGTGGTGGCCGATCCGGGTGAGCTCGAGCAGTCGCCCATGAAGTCCAAGACGGTTTGGCAGTGGATCATCACGACCATTCTCGTGCCGGTGCTGGCCGTGTTCCAGGATTGGCGCGTCCAGCTTGCCATCGTCGTCATCGTGGCGCTGTTCGCTGCGTATGCGATCAAGCGACGGTTCGATCTCGCCAGGGCCGTAAAGGACCTTAGGCTGGGGATCGGCGAATGATCGGTCTCTTCGACGCTCTTAAGGTTGGCGCGGGGGCGATCCTTGGCGCAGCCCTCTTCTTTGGGCCGGCATATCTTTACGGGAAGTCGGCCGGCAGGGCAGAAACGATAGCCGCCGCCTCCGCCGAAGCTATCAACCGCATTCAGGAACTGGAGAAGAACAATGCGAGTTTCCGCACTCTACCGTCTCGCGACCGCTGCCTTGTGCTTATGCGTGATAGCGGGTTGCCAGACACGGAATGCGATTAACGGCAGTGGCTATCAGCTTGTGAGGTTCACCGACCCGCAAGCCGCTCGCCTTGTCGCCGGTGACGCGACCGCAGGACCAGCCATCGCCTCCAACAATATGCAATGCCGCAAAGACGCAGGATGCCGCAAATGAGCCCGCCGGAAGTTGATGCAGCAGTCCACCGTCAGCTAGGGGAACTCGTCGCCGGCATGCACGGACTGCAGGATTCCATTCGCCGAATGGAAGAAGCCAGCAGACGGTCGGAGGATAAGTCAGAAGCCAGCCGGGCCGTTGTCCACCGTCGCCTTGACGAGGTGGTCGATCGCGTCGGGAAGGTGGAAACGTCCATTGTCACCGTTCAGGAAGACGTAACCGAGATGAAGCCTGTCACGGACGAAGTGCGTCGGTGGAAGCTCATGGGGATGGGGGCGCTTGGCGTGACCGGCCTTGCTGCAATGGCGCTAGGCGTGACGTTCAGCGAGGCGTTGAAGCGGATTGGCATGGTGATCATAGGGCGGGGATAGTGCGCCTTGACCGCATCGAGCGTCAGCGCCTCAGTGGCTCTCCCGGACAAAGACGTCCGCCTTGTCGGCGGCATCAAGAAAGGCCTGCCGCGCTTCGGTAGGCCTGACCTTCCCCTCCATGACAGCCAAGCACGTTCCAGATCTGACAACTCACCAGGCTGACACCCGATGGTCGGCCAGAACTCGATATGTCAATTTTAATAGCGGTGCGCCCCGACGGCATTCATAATTTGGAAACCCCACGCGATGGGTGGCTAGGAGACTCGTCCGATTAAATGGTCGCGGTCTGAAGACGTGTGGCTAGTGCAATCTTTAGATTGCGTCGAGCCGCCGCATTTCCCTGATAGATTGCCAGAAATAACCAATCATTAATTGTTGTTGCGGAAAATCGGAGTTGCATTTACCGTTCAAGTTGTGACTGGTTAAATTCGGGGGAATTGCCATGAATAAAGCTGCACGCGCCGTGCACACAGGAAAGATACCGCCGCCAACGCCGCTGGAAGATTTAGAATATGCCATGAGAATGCTGAAGGAGATCCACCCAAAGGTGGCATCGACCGACGCGCTCCTCGCCAACCTCGTGGATATGGCGATCTTGCAGGCGATTGATCTCCTCTCTGGGAGGGTGCCTATGCAAGCGAAAGCCCCTCCGCAGAATGGCACTATCTCGTACAAGCGGTAGAGGGCTCGCTGTCATCCAAGTCGCGGGCTGCATGGCAGCTTTCAAGGTCTGCAAGATTTTTGAGGTGCTGACGGAGTGCGTTCAAGCTTTCTCGCTCAGTCAGGCCTTGCCGCATATTTACGCGCGCTACACCAATGCTCATCCTGAGCTGTGCTTCATGCTTGCTGCGATGAGGCATTATTTGTCTGCCAATCGTTTTGCTGAGATTGTCTTACCTAGCGACATACTGCCGCATAAGTCAATGCGCTGGATTTAGTTGGGCGAACTGTTCGGGCATTAGAGCGAATTTACGATTGGCGCCGGCCGCTCGGTGAACCTCGAGCTATTGATGTCCCGGCTGACGCGATGCATCTGCATCTGACCATCGAGGTGATGCCCGAGGATGCCCCTGAGGTTTTCTGCCGGCGTTGCCGGGTTGAGCCAAGCATCAAAAACGCTCGGATCGAGGATGATCGGCATCCGGTCGTGGATTTGACTGATGGGCGCAATCGAGGGCGCGGTGATGATCGTGCAGCTGGTAATCGGCGTCGGTAGCCTGGTGTTATGCGCCCAGAGACCCGCAAAGGCGTACGGCGCGCCGCCCGGCATCTGGATGAGCCACGGATCCTTGCCGCCGTCTTCGGCCTTCGTCCATTCATAGAACCCGTCAGCCGGGATGAGACAGCGGCGAGCCTTGAACGCATCCCGGAAGGCCGGTGAGGTGTCCACCGTCTCGATGCGTGCATTGAACATCGCGGCCTTCGGCATTTCCTTCGCCCAATGCGGCACCAGCCACCAACGGCCATCGTCGACCGTCTGCGCGCCGTCGTCCTCCAGCCGCACGAAGGGCACGGTCTGCGTCGGCGCCACATTGAAGCGTGCCTCGGTGTTTCTCGACTTGATCTTGTCGGTAAGGCGGTAGAGCGCGACTAGATCGCGCCATGGCAACATCTGCGTAAAGCGTCCGCACATTCGTCAAATCCCGTAAAACAAGCGAATAAATGGAGCGGCGGCGCCGAGGATGGCGGCCAGGAGGAGAATGCCCAGCATGATCCACACTACCGCATCTTTCACCACGCCAACCCTCCCGCAAACCTCGGTGCTGAACTCCACCTGAGCTAAAGCCGGATCTTGCGAATGGAGACGGCCGTCTCCTCATCGCACTGCATGGCAAGGATGTGATGGTCCGCCAAGGAAGCGATTGCCACGCAGGCTTCGCCCTCATCCCATCCTGCCTGAATTGCTTTCCAGATCAACTCCTGAAACGCAGCCTCCAGCTCCTGCTCACAGAGCACGAATCTATCCTCGTTGCGTTCGTCAGATCGTGGTCCCCGAATTGCCATGGCCGCCTCCAAGGACGGAGATAGCGCGATGGCGCCGGCGGGCAAGGTGGGGCGCTATCTCGTGGAGCCCGGCTGCTGGTATGGGTAGTGCGGCCAACACCACCACCGCGGCACGACGGCCTTGGACGGCATGTAGCCGAAGCCGCCCCATTCGCTGCATCCCGGGTGCTCGCACAGGTGTTCGACGATACTGCCGGAGCCGGGCTGCTTTGTCTTGTTTTCATCTGCCATGTCAGCGGTGTAGGTGAGTCTCGACATGGCGTCACCTCGGAAGCTTGTAGAGGCTGATTTTGATTTCGCCCTTTGGCCGCTTGGCTTTCGCGCACTCTGTGCAAGACAGACGCTTAGCGATTGCTGTGAGCAAATCGGCCTGCCGGTTTTTCAGGCGTGGATGATAGCGATCGATATGATTGATGTTTCCGCATTC
This sequence comes from Shinella sp. M27, assembly GCF_049199905.1. Classification (NCBI taxonomy): domain Bacteria; kingdom Pseudomonadati; phylum Pseudomonadota; class Alphaproteobacteria; order Hyphomicrobiales; family Rhizobiaceae; genus Shinella; species Shinella sp. M27. Next base: position 203,030 of record NZ_JBLZPK010000014.1, on the reverse strand, counting down.
GCAGTGGGCGACGAGGCCGTACCATTGGGGGATATCGCCGAGTAGGATATTGTTCGGCTCCACCATGCCGGCGGCGTCGGGCACTTCGTTTGGCGCGACGACCGTTCGTACCACGAACTTCCCATTGCAATTCACCAGATACTTTCCGGGGTGCTTTTTGATCGCCTCAAGCCATGCATGGTGCGTGATCCCGTTCATGGATGAACGAAAACACGTCCCTATGTAGGCGCCGTCCTCACTCTCCCAAACTTGGATCTCATAGTTATCCTCGTCTGGAAGGCCCACTGGTTTCGCCTTGGGACCACCGAGCAAACCATTGCCTGCTTCCTTCGTTCGCGGCGGTGGCGTTTTCTTGTATTCCATGACGGTCCGCCATTATTCCCGGTCTACACTGGGAAGCCATCCCCGGGTAAACCCACGGCTTATGGCCCGACCTGAAAGTTCAATCTGCCCTCGCAGGTGCCGGCAATCTTCGATCAGCGTGGCGATCGTTGCCCGCGCGTCGCCGTCGTGCCAGGCAAGCGCTTCCTCAATCTCGTTGGTGTGTTCCGGCTGCTTTTGATTCGGGCGCACGTCGTCGTTCTCCTGTGTCTGGTGCCACAGTAGGCATCATCCCCTAGGTTTCGGATTGGCGCCGCATCGCCGGTTTGTTCTCAATATGTTCTGTGCGGCGAGAGAGTCAACCGACCGCGAAAAGAATCGTGAGGACGGGAGAGGGGAGAAAGTCGGGACGTCGAAATGGTCCGGGAATTTTCCGGGAACCGCGGTTCAAATTCCGGGACTTCGGTTCCGTTATGTTCTGGTATGGAGAATTTGGCGAGTTGGGGATTTTCGCCTGAACCGCTTGATATACAGCGGTTCCAATGGTCGGAATGGCGGGATTCGAACCCACGACCCCTTGACCCCCAGTCAAGTGCGCTACCGGGCTGCGCTACATTCCGGACCGACGAAACCCCTATAGTCTCGATCCCCTGGATGCAAGCCAAAAAAACAGCTTGATCGCAAATGTGGATAATTGTCTTCGGCCTCAGGCGATCAGCCCGCGGTACAGCGCTTCCGTCTCGCTGATCATACGGTCCAGGCCGTAGTCGTGGCTCCGGGCGAGGGCGGCTTGGGTATGGCGGGTGAGACGGTCGGGGTCGGCAAGGCGCAGCATCGCGGCGGCGAAGCGTTCGGGGTCGTCCTCGTTTTCCACCAGAACGCCGTTCTCGCCGTCCTTCAGCACCATGGAGGCGCCGCCGACATCGGTGAGGACCATCGGCTTGCCGGCGGCGGCGGCCTCCAGCATGACGTAGGACATCGCCTCGTAGCGACTCGGCATGGCCAGCACGTCGATGGCGGCCATCGCCTGCGGCCCCGTGAAGCGCGCGGTGAGGCAGATGCGGTCGGCAAAGCCGCTTGCCGCGATCTGGCGGCGGACGGCGTCTTCCGTTTCACCGGTGCCGACCATGAGAAGGTGCGCGTTCGGCACGCGGGCGGCGAGGCGCTGGAAGGCGGCAATCAGGCGTTCGGGGGCCTTCTGATGGCAGAGGCGGCCGACGAAGCCGAAGAGAAGGGCGTCGGCGGGAATGGTCAGCGCGCTGCGCACGGCCTCGCGCAGGTCCGCCGGCGGCGTCTTCACGCCGTTGACGACGATCGACAGCTTTTCGCGCGGCATGCCGAGCGCGCGGGCATGGGCGTATTCATCGGCGGAGACGCAGATGAGGCGGTCGGTGAGGGCGCGGGCGAGCAGTTTCTCGATCGAGCCATAGACCTTTCGGCCGAGATTGCCCAAGCCGGGGTCCATGGTGCGGAAGGCATGCGGCGTATAGACCCTTGCGACATGGCGGCCGGGCAGGCGCAGGCGCGAAAGCGCGCCGGCCTTCGACGAATGGCCGTGGATGATATCGAACGGCCCAGCCCGGCGCATGACGGCGCGCAGCGACCGCCAGGCGGCAAGGTCCGAGGGGCCGGGCGACCGCGCCATGGCGACGGAATGCACGCCGGCGAGATCGAGCGCCAGCAGTTCCTCCACGAAGCGCTCCTCGGCGCGGACAGGCGAATAGACGGCATGCACGACGTGGCCGCGCGCCTGCATGCCGCGGCACAGGTCGATGAAATGCCGGCCGGAGCCGCCACCGCTCGGCTCCAGCACCTGCATGAGACGCATCTGCCGCGGTGTTCTGTCCTGTGAGGTCGTCATGATGCGATCAGCCCGATCCGGTCTTTCTGTTGTGACGTTTTTCGAGCGCGATGCATCCCCAGAGCACGCCGATCTGCAGATAGGCGTGGCGCCAGTGGTCCGTGTCGATGACGAAGCCGATCGCCGTGTGTCCGACCACGGTGATGAAGGCAATCATTAGGTAGGGTTGCCAGGGCCGGTTGCGCAGCAGCAGTTTGAACCCCGCCCACAGGCTCCAGATGATGAGGGTTAAATAACAGGCGAAACCGAGCCAGCCATAGGTGGTCAGCGACTTCAGCCAGATATTGTGCTCGTCTTCGGGGAAGATCTTGCTGAAGGTCATGGGGCCGATGCCGAGCGGCTTTTCCATGGCCATCAGGAAGCCGATGCGGTGGCGGTCGAATCGGCCGAGATGGCCGCCGTCATATTCCTGCACGAGCTGGGTCCGGCTGGAGAACAGGTCGGAGACCTTGTCGAATTGCAGGGCGACGATCAGCGCGAGGATCATCAGGCCGGCAGCCGAAAGGCTGAGGACCAGAATTTTCAGGCGAAAGGCGCCCGTGCGCTCCTTCAAGAGCATGATGAAGACGAGGGCGACCACCGAGAACAGATAGAGCGCCCAGGCCGCGCGGGAAAAGGAGAGGAACAGGCCAAGTGCCAGAATGAGCAGGCCGATGATCTTCAGCGGTGCGCCGAGGATGCGGCCGGCCAGCAGGCCGTGCACGAGATAGAGCGAGGGGGCGACGAGGAAGGGGCCGAAAACGTTCGGGTCCTGGAAGGCGCCCTTGGCGCGGTCGTAGAGCGTAAACGCCTCGGCTCCGGGAAAGGCGTGGAAATAGCCGAGGATGCCGAGCAGCGACGTGATGATGGCGCTCGCCACCCAAGCGCGGAAGATCAGCTCCAGCCGCTCGTGCCTGGCCTCGATGATGGAGGCGAAGAAGATGCTGGACAACGCCAGAAACAGCGAGACGGCGATATACATCGGGCCGATCGAGAGATCGTCCAGCACGGTCAGCGACAGCATGCCGCCGACATTGAAGAGCAGGATGAGCACAACGAGCGGCGCGATATAGCGCGAGATGCGCAGGCCGACGATCGCCCAAAGGCCGATGAGGCCGGCCATAAAGACTTCATAGGGCGCCGGTTCGCTGATGACGAATCCCGAGAGAAACACGCCCACCGTGACCAGCATCGAGCCCACAATGC